>JAPPII010000046.1 GCA_028820845.1 Candidatus Poribacteria bacterium | reverse complement strand
CTACCAAAACCTAACAAAAATGTCAATAACTTACACAATGTAAACACTACCTACACAAACCTTTCAGTTATCTGTTAAAAGGAAAGGCAGTCTGAATTAAGTCAAAGACCTCTTTAACTGACAACCAATAACTAAAAACCAATAACCATAAAATATGAGCATACTTGTTAACAAAAATACAAAAGTGATTGTGCAAGGCATTACCGGTCGTTCCGGGCGTTTTCACACGGAGCAGTGCGCAGCTTACGGCACCCAAATTGTCGCCGGTTCAGTTCCCGGTAGGGGCGGGTCGGATGTGAACGGTATTCCGGTATACGACACTGTAGCAGAAGGCGTTGCAGCAACGGGGGCAGATACATCAATGGTTTTCGTCCCCGCACGCTTCAACGCTGCGGATTCCATCATGGAAGCTGCCGAGGCTGGCGTTGAACTGATTGTTTGTATTTCCGAACATATCCCCGTTCTTGATATGGTTAGGGCGAAGGCGTACCTTCACGGAAAACCAACACGGTTAATCGGTCCGAACTGTCCCGGTGTCATTACACCCGGCGAATGCAAAATCGGTGTGATGCCTGAATTTGCCTATACTCCCGGCAATGTCGGTATCGTCTCCCGTAGTGGAACCCTAACTTACGAAGCTGCTTATCAACTGAAATGTCTCGGCATCGGTCAGTCTACTTGTGTCGGTATCGGTGGGGATCCAGTCATTGGGACTAACTTCGTTGATGTCCTTAAACTTTTTGAAGCGGATGATGACACGGATGCCGTTGTTCTCATCGGCGAAATCGGCGGTACGGCTGAGGAAAAGGCAGCACTGTTCGTGAAAAACGAAATGACAAAACCGGTGGTTGGTTTCGTCGCTGGGCAAACTGCGCCACCGGGAAAACGGATGGGGCATGCGGGGGCAATCATCTCTGGTGGACAAGGCACGGCTGCGGATAAAATTCGGGCACTCAAAGACGCTGGCATCGCTGTGGCGGATAGCCTTGATGTCATTGGGGAAACTGTAGCAGATATTTTAAGCTATTAAAATCTGGGCATCGTTCTCCTATAAACATATCGTCCCGCTGGGGCTGAAATTCAGAAACCCCGTTGGAATTCACCGAAAACCACTGCGAAATGAAATTGTGAGCGATTAGCAAACAATTTGTCTTAGCTTTACATTTGGAGCAGTGCCCAGAGTTAATAATTTAAAAGATGAAGAAAGATATTGCTTACTTACACACCAAAAAACGGGAGCAGCAACCGATTACTGTGCTAACCTGCTACGATTACCCGACCGCTCGTTTGCAAGACGCGGCAGGGATCGACATCGTCTTTGTCGGAGACAGCCTCGGCACCAATATCCTTGGATATAGCAGTGAGGTAGAAGTGACGATGGCAGATATGCGACACCACCTCAAAGCAGTACACCGTGGTGTGACAGACGCTTACCTCCTCGTTGATATGCCTTACGCCGCCGACAGGGACGTGAAACAGGCTCTTGCCAATGCGAATCTCTTCTTATCCGACGGCGCAGATGGTGTCAAATTAGAAGGTGGTATAGAAAAGGCACCCATTGTTGCAGCTCTCACCGAACACGGCATAGAGGCTTGCGCGCACATCGGACATAACCCACAGATTCATGGCACTAAAGCAACGACACACGGCAAAACGTTTTCAAAAGCGAAACGTCTCATCGAAACGGCATCAGCACTTGCAGACGCTGGCGCGAAACTCATCGTCCTTGAGAAAATCACCGAAGAGGTCAGCCAAATCATCACCGAGACCCTCAACATTCCCACCATTGGTATCGGGGCTGGACGGTTCTGCGACGGACAGGTACTCGTCATTAACGATATATTAGGGATAGGTCCGCCTTTCAAACACGCCAAACGCTACCAGGATTACAATCGCCTGACTTTTGAAGCAATCTGCAGGTATCGAGAAGAGGTAACAAACGGTACATTCCCCACAGATGCGAATGTCTCCCATATCCCCGCGGACAAACTCGTACGGGTGCAGAAGTGGCTGAAATCGGAACGTTAATGCTTCATATCGCCTTTTCGTAAGTGAGGTAGTAATATTCGACCGCCTCAACGACCTGTGTGCCTTCCAACCGGATAGATTCCCTAAAAAACGGTGCATCTAACACCCACGTGTGGTATTCGCCTTGCTCTCCGCAGGGGTCAATCGGTAACTGCTTCAGTTCTGAAATGAGTTCCAAATCTAAATATCTACCCGCAATAGTAGACTGAAAATACTTCTTGTAAGCCAAAGAGCAGATGACTTTAAATTCTTTAGAGACCAACTCATCCAATATCGCCTCTCGCTCCAACTCCCACAACGGCTTATAGACCCCCGCCACGCCAGCCGCAACACCATCAATCCAATTCGGCATCCCACCAACAGTCGAAATGTCGCCCGTAATTAACACCTCAATGTCACTATCTCTAATCTTCTCAATTTGTTGACGATAACTCGACGCATAAGGTTCAGAGATCGGCATGAATTCAATTGGGATCCCGATTTTCCGTGCTTGCAGTTCCATGAGTTGCGTCGGATGGGCGTAGAACTGCCGATTGTCTGCTGGGACAAAACAGACAAGTCTCCTTATATCGTAAAGATTTAAGGAGACTTGAAAGGCGAGGGCGGAATCTTTTCCACCCGTCCATAATACAACAGCTTTCTTTTTCTTCATGAGACAGCCCAAAGATTACGCATCCAACGGCACGACATCAGCATAGATATAGGTCGGCGACGTGTTGCTCCTTGTGTGAATTTTGTCGTCGTTGTCCTTAGTAGAAACAATGTCTCTCTGGACAACTCTACCGGGTTTAGCAGCAACAGGCGAACTAAACATCGGTCCATCAACAACACAGGTATGGAATTCACCGTTTTCGCCGAGCGGATCTACGCCATCAGGCATATCTGCAAGGAGGTTAGCATCAAACCATCGTCCCGCAAAGTCAGCGGGAACTTTGGTAGGATTAAGTGCCGTAACAATGGCGCGCAAGCCGGATGCGATCATCTTCTGGGCAAGCGCCGTTGTGTCCTCTTTCCACACTGGAAAAATCGGTGTGAAACCCGTTCCGCTGAGCTTATCCTCGCGATACTCCCGAATGTCCTCAAGGAACAGATCCCCAAATGCGAAATGTGATGCCCTCAAATGCTCAGGTAACGCTTCCACCTCAGCAAGAAATTTCCGCATCGCTTCCTCGTAGATAGCATTAGAACAAGGATAGGGAATCGGTATCTCGTACAAGGGTACGCCAAGCTTTTCAGATTGCTGTTTCAACACCCATGCGGGTGTAGAGTGAATAGACACCCGGTCAAATGTTTTCGTAACAGTCGTAAAGATACCGCGCACGTCATAGTGTTCCGGTTGTTGCCGTAGCGTATGCAATGCCCAAGCGGAATCTTTACCTGAAGACCAAGAGACCAAAACCGGCACGGGTGTTTTCTTGCTCGTTTGTTTTGCCATTATTAAACCTCTATGTTATAGTGCCAAAAAGTTTGCCAATAGGCTCTTTCCAGCAGCCGTCAAAATTGACTCCGGATGAAACTGCACACCCCAGATAGGTAAAGTTTTATGCCGAAGCCCCATGATCTCGTCTTGGTCTGTCCACGCCGTAATCTCAAAACATTCCGGCAGTGTTTCCTTTCGGACGATAAGCGAATGGTAGCGTGTCGCCTCAAATGGATTATCCAAGCCTTCAAAAAGCTCAGCACCGTTGTGGACTATCATGGAGGTTTTGCCGTGCATCAATCGATCCGCACGCACCACCTCACCGCCGAACACATCACCGATGCACTGATGCCCAAGGCAGACACCCAAAATCGGCACTTTTCCAGCGAAGTGCTTTATAACGTCATTAGATATGCCTGCCTCTTTCGGCGTGCAAGGCCCAGGTGAAATGACAATTCGTTCCGGCTGCAGGGCATCTAATGCTTCCAATCCTATCTTTCGACTCCGATGAATCTCCAGTTCAGCCCCGAGCTCGCCGAGATACTGAACGAGATTATAGGTAAAGGAGTCGTAGTTATCAATCATTAAAACCATTTTTTGCTCCTTAATGGAATGGAAGATTGGGCACCCGTCCTTCCTGTCTTCCAGCCTTCCATCCAAGTCTTTCACAACAAGAGCCCTTGCTCCGCCAAATCAATAGCCGTGAACATTGCCCATGCCTTATTTAGGGTTTCATAATACTCGGTTTCAGGTACCGAATCCGCGACGATCCCACCCCCAGCTTGTACGTAAGCGATGCCATCTTTAATGAGGGCAGTTCGGATCGTAATCGCTGTGTCAGCACTGCCAGAGAAACTGAAGTAACCGACTGCGCCGCCGTATGTGGCGCGTCGCGTCGATTCAAGTTCGTCGATGATTTCCATCGCGCGTACCTTGGGGGCACCAGAGAGCGTACCCGCAGGTAGACACGAGCGAAGGACATCAAAAGCCGTCATATTCTCGCGCAGGCGGCCAACGACGCGTGAAACGATGTGCATCACATGTGAAAAACGTTCGACGATCATAAGGTCGGTCACCTCAACGCTATGATACTCGCATACACGTCCAAGGTCGTTGCGTCCTAAATCCACGAGCATGACGTGCTCCGCACGTTCTTTCGGATCCGTGAGAAGTTCCTGTCCTAACGCTTGGTCTTCTTCTGGCGTCGCGCCACGCGGACGTGTGCCAGCGATTGGAACCGTCTGGACGATGCCGTCTTCTACACGGACCATCATCTCTGGTGATGCACCCACGATGTTAAAACTATCAAATTTCAGATAATACATATATGGCGAGGGGTTGACGACTCTCAAAGCTCGGTAAACCTCAAATGGGTCTACGGATACCGGACAACTCAGCCGCTGCGAACATACAGCTTGGATGATGTCCCCTGCTGCTATGTATTCTTTGGCGCGTCGCACCATATCCTCATAAGCAGGCTTCGTGAAATTCGACTGCGGCTCTGATAAGACCTCCTCTTGCGGCTCTGATGGCTCATCTTTGTTCACGTCCAGACGTGTTTCTGGAACAGCCGTGAGTTTTTTAACCAAAGCGTCAATTTTCGCAACTGCATTCGCATAAGCCGTGTCCACATCTCCGTCAATATGTGCGTTCACTACCACCCTAATCTGATGGTTCACATGATCGAATATCAGAATCGTCTCGGCAATCATGAAAAAGCAATCCGGAATTTGCAGATCATCTTCAGTGCTATCAGGTAACTCCTCTACGAAACGCACCATGTCGTAACTCATATAACCGACCGCCCCGCCGTGGAATTGCGGTAAGCCCTCAATATGGACAGGGTTATAATTCCGCATCATCTCCTCAAGTGCCCCTAACGGGTCTTCATATTCTTGTGATACCGTTTCACCCGTCGTCAAGTCCTCAATAGTAACCTGATGGCCTTTGCTCCGGAAAAGCACTGATGGCTGACTTCCCAGAAATGAATAGCGCGCAACATTTTCACCGCCTTCAACGCTTTCGAGCAAGAACATATAATTATCTGGCATCAACTTGTAAAAAGCAGATACCGGTGTCTCCATATCCGCTAAAATCGATCGGTATACTGGTATTGTGTTCCCTGATTTCGCTGCCTCGCGAAAGTCTTCCAACGTTGGATGATACATCATAACTCCTTTCTCATATCTGTAACATCAAAGTTTTTCTTATACAGTACCAAACATCATAAGCAGGACTTACGCAAAATTGGGTCAGAACGCCTATTTTGATATGGTGAAGGCACTTTCTAACAGGGTTCGGTGCGGTTGGAAACCGCACCTACCAGGGGAGTGCGTAAGTCCTAATAAGCATAAGAACAGCAGTTGAAAACAGTGTTTACGATGGACAGTGCTATTCTGTTTTGACCTGTACGGGGTAAACTGAATCAAACAATTTCTGAGCAAATGCTAAGATACGAAAATTAGTAGAACATAGGAGACTGGTGCTTTATCCAGTTTCAAATTAAGGGTGTCCGCTTCCGTTTGTAGTAGGGCAATTTATTGCCCGTCGTTGAACTGAAACGTGCGATAAATCGCACTACTACAAACTAATCCTTAAATTCAAGGTGGACAAAGCACTAATAGACAGCATCTGCATCGAAAATCTTTTCACCTACCACACGCGTTGACTCTCCGTCGGGGGAAACTTCTCGAAAGAAGCAGGAACGATAGCCAACATGACACGCTGCTACCTTCTGCTCAACTTTAATGAGCAAGGCATCGCCATCACAATCGACTGCGATAGACTTAACCGTCTGCGTATGCCCTGAAGTCTCCCCCTTTATCCAGAGTTTCTGGCGGGAACGGCTCCAGAAGCAGACACGTCCACTCGTTAATGTCTCTTTTATGGCTTCCGTGTTCATATAGCCTACCATTAAAATTTCGTTGTTCGTGTCATCTTGAATGACTGCAGCGACTAAACCGTCGCGGTCATATTTAAGTTCCGATAGAATTTTCATTCGGATTCTCCTCCTTAAAAACAAAAAACCTTACGCTTCCGGGATTGGTATGCATAAGGCTTCAACAAGATTTAAAAATGAAAAAAGGCGATTTTCTATTTTTAGTGTATTTATCTGTTTAAGCGCACACTCCCCGATAAGCAGTTGGAACGCCACCAATGCCAATGGTTGGATACGCTATGCAAACTGGAGTGTGAACGGACAAGTGTCATGTTTATCGTTCTTTGCAGATAGATTAATAACTGGTAAATACCCGCTTTCGTTTGTGGAACGTTTCAAAGACTAACATTAATAATAACATATCTACTTCGCGTTGTCAAATTTTTTAATTAAAAAAATATTTGCAAAAAACAGCACAACGTGATACAATATATGCATTACAATTGAATAAGCTGACGATTTAGGTGCCGGAGAGAGCCGGAGAATAGGGAAGTGCGGTGAGAATCCGCCACGGCCCCGCCACTGTGAACGATCGTAAATATCCGCTGTAGAAACCACTGTCAACGCATTGATGGGAAGGTTCAGCGGGCGCAAGATCGGAAGTCAGGAGACCTGCCTGAATCGTGTTTCACACATCTGTTTTCGCGGGAAAGCAGTGGAACAGCGCGCAGCAATATCCTGTCAGAACATAGAAATACCCATAAAGGTATAAAATCCTTGCACGAAACGACAGGATAAGACTCACACAAAATGTCGCCTCCTCTGCTTTTCGAGCCGTTTGCAAGTTAGCACTTGCTACAAAAAGGCTATGAAGGCAGGGGTTTTTTGTTTCATTACGGAGGTTCTAATGAACAAAGTTTTTTTGACTCGGCGGCATTTTTCGTGCCATTCGCACAATTTACACTCGTTCCTACTCATCGGTGCGATACTCTTCACACTTCTCGTTACCCCCGCTTTTGGACAAACAGAAGTCCAAGAACTGGCAGTGGTTATAAACGCCCTCACACACCCCGACTTAGGTATCACCGCTTCACTCTCACTCATTAATCTGATGGAATCGAATGAAAGACGGGCTGTTGATAACGAGATACTCCGTTTTAGCACTGAGCCGCTTAATCGGAGGCGAGCCGTCGGCATTTCCATTCACGGGCATCTCGCTTATATCCCTACTTTTAACTTACCCGTTACGGGTGCTGCAAGCTTCGGTGACAGTATCTTTATTATCAACTTGGAAGACCGAGAAATTGTTGGCGAAATCCCAATTCGAGATGGCGCGACACCTCAGCAGATCGCTCTTATCAATGAACAGAAGATGTACGTTACCTGTGCAGCAACGCATGAGGTGCATGTCATCGACATTCCGAATCGCAACGTAACGAAGGTTCTCACCGGCTCCTTTAACAAACCGACGGGCATCACACTTCTCAACGGCAAAGCTTATGTCTCGAATCCGGCATGGGAGTGGGATCCAGTTGAACGAAAAACGACCTATTACGATAGCAGTGTGACAGTGATTGATACAGAGACTGATATTATATTGAAATCCATCCCAGTGCCGACAAACGCAAGTACAATCGTTAACGATGGCGAATCCACTGTTATTCTCAAAACAACGGGCAATTATAATGATATTTCGGGACATCTCGTTCTGATTGACACAACGACTGATGAGATCATCGAAACAGTCAAACTCGGCTTCACGCCTGGCTCCGTCGCCCTCAACTCACAAAAGCAGCTGTTTCTCCAAGGGAGTTGGCAAAACCCGGGCCTGCTCGTCTACGATGTTGCGGCACAAGCGTGGATTCGGGACGAAGATGACGTGATCGCCAACTTCAGCAACGATGCAGATGCCTCTATCAGTGGGGGACTGACCTTCGCGCCAGATGGAAGTCTCTATATCACCCAGCCCGATTGGTCGGGCGGTGGACAGGATTTCGTTCGCGTCATGGATGTCATGGATGCGTCTCTCCTACAAACCTACCGCGTTGGACCCGGTGCCAATAATTTGGGGTTTGCAACGATTATGCCGCGTCGCGAAGATGTCAACAATGACGGGTTCGTCAATGCGGAAGACTTAACAATCGCGAGCAGGTTTTTGGGCGACCAAGGTCCTGGCATAATTGCCGATGTCAATGGCGACCAAGTCGTTAATGTCCTTGACTTAGTGCTGATAGGACAAGGACTTTAATGGTTATCAGTTCTCAGTAGAAGTCTGAACCAGGATTCTTATGATTTTAAGATTTGCTATGATTAAAAAAGTATCTAATCACGGACCATCTACCAATCTCATAAATCATAGTTCAGACTTCTTATCCAAGGCTGCCTACTATTTGCCGCTCCTTGTTTTCTTGTTCAGTTGTGCCTCAGCCCCTAAAGAGGGACCGTTCTCATGGAAAGTGACGTTCTTTTCATTGGGGGCAAAGGTACAATTAAGCGCAGAAGCACCCGTTCAACGCCTGAATGCCTTTAACGCCGACGGTGCGAGAGTCGCGCAGCTCAATTTTCCCACGCCCCCCCGTCAGACAGAACCACTCTATTTTGAATGGCGTGAAGGGGAAACCTATAGGTTTGAAGCGACCTTGACAGCAGGCGATGTGGATGTCCAAACGGTAACTGCGCCGCGGACGTACACACAAGGTAGCTTAGAAATCGCCATCCCTTACGGTGTTGGAATGCAGATAGCGGCAGAAAACACATCAAGTAACAACCAAGTCGCTCTCGTCCTACACGACAGCGAAATGACAGCCACAATCCTCGTTAGAAATGGAAAGATACCAGCGACCTTTGACCTTGAAATTTGTCTCCCATCAACACTAACTGTTGTACATCTGCCAACAGGCTGGCAGGCTGAAACAACTGATGCAGAAACCTGTCTCTCGACCACTGGTAGATTTCGCGTCGCATCGGAGGTCTGGTATCGTGAACTGGTGCTGAAGACCTCCACAACAACTAACTCAGACAGGGAAGAAGTATCGGGAGTTGTCCGCTTCACAACAGATAGAGGGCAAACGTGGGAACAACAGACAAGGGTACAGTTGCGAACGGCAACTGTCTCCGAGATGACTGAATACCTCTCAATAGCATTAATCGAGATGCCTACAGATGCAACAGGCGCAGTAGACGCCAAGCAGCGGGCGGATACCATCTACTACCCGCGTCCACTGTTCAGTTGGCTTGACACCTCGCAGACGAATCCATTTGAGCCGACAACCTTTCAGACCATCCGCCTCCGCAATCAGAGTGAAGAGACTATCCATGTGGCTGTGTCATCAATCAATAGAGATATAAAGACCGGCGAAGTTGTCCCTTTTCTCACACCACCAGAGACAGCGAATGGTGGTACGAATCAGAGCGTCGCTTTCGCGAGTCTACCCGGTGGTGAAGTTACGGAAATTCCCTTACCTATCTACTTTCATCCGAGGTATCTAAAAGAGGGTAAGATAGAGCAGGCGATTCCTGGCGAATATACGCGGAATATTGCGGTGAAGGTCTGGGGAAGCGATGCAACAATCTTACGCGAAGAACATCCCCTCCATCTGATTGTTCCAAATCAACAGGCACTGCTTGTTAGCCTTTTGGCAATCATCAGTAGTACGATCGGATTGGCAGTTGTCCTAAAGTTGCACAAACAACTGTTCGCCGGTTTCACGACGAAGCAACTCATTGTTATCGCGCTATTTGGCACAACGGTTTTTGTGGCGGTGACGGTCCCATCAACGCTATTCCTTAACTTAATCAGCGCACTTCTCGGACCGATTTCCGTACTGCTGACGGGCTTGGTAAACGAGACACTCTATTATGCTCTGCTGACGGCATTGTTAATTTATATTAGTGGAGACCCTGAAAATTCGGAGCACGATGCCCTGAAGCCACAGAATAAAGGGAGTGGTGTCATCTTGCTTGTCTCCGCGGTCCGCTTACTTCTCGGTGGTGTGGCGTTCGGACTGTTTACACCGATGGCGATTGTTTATACCGGCACAAGCGTCCTCCTACTGGAAACCGGCTTTCTATTTGTGCGAAGCCGTAGTCTGTTCGTATGGGCAGTTGTGTTAGGTCTCTGTGATGCGATTGCTGTCTATGTCGATTTCCAACTCTCTATACTGCTCTATCGGCTTTTTTATGCCGATTGGTATATCCTTCTCCGAATTCTGATAGAAGGATTCGTCTATACGTTTATCGGCGTACTCCTCGGTGCGAGATTAGGGCGAGGCCTCTGGCGTGTCGCGGACTAAACTATCACTCCCTCATAGAAAGGAACACGACAATGAAACGAATTCAATTTTTTGCGCTATTCTGTCTGCTGATAATTTCACCCATTGGTATTGTGACAGCCGATATGGGCATCACTTGGGTACGGACAGGCGTAGTACTCGAAACTCAACACAGAAACGGTATTGAAGGCGAAATCAATGATATAACAATATCTATCAGAACAGCGAACACCTCTAAGGTGTCCACAATTCAATGGCTCGATGCGAACCGGGTTTTGCTTCAATTTGCGTGGCAGCCCAACCAAAATTATCAATTTCGTCTGAACGATACCGAAATAACAGCAACTTCACCGCTAAAGCCTGAACCTTATCTCATTCGGACCGTTGAATTAGATGGACTCTTGTCATTGATGGAAAACCTCCGTCACCTCGCAAAGCCAACAGCCATCGCCTTAGGGTCCGGAAACATGCCCAATACAGAAAAATTGGCGGTTGCGACAGATAGTGGACACCTCGCGATTCTTCAACCCATCACGGGTGAAACGCTTTGGAAGACCCGTATCTCTGAAGGCTACGTGCGACGGGTGGCATTTAGTCCTGACAACGCGCTGCTCTACGTCGGGGAACAGGCATCAGAAGGATTCATTTACTGCTACAATCTAACAAACGATATGCCGACACTTCGCTGGAAATACCGTACAGCCGACGATATAGAGACTTCCGTGCCGAGCGATCCGGGGAGTGTCTACGCATGGGTCAGCTACCCCGGTCAGTCTTGTATGCAAACGCTGGCGAACGACGACCTTCTGGTTGCCGGTGTGCATTCGTGGGCAGAAAACGATACACCTCGTAAGAAGTCCCAACTCTATAGGTTCGATAGTAAAACGGGAAACGTTACTTGGAAATGGCCCCAGGACAGCGCGGTATCAAGGATAATACGCTGGTTTGACGTGAGTGCTGATGGAGAAACACTCGCACTCGTAACAGATGCAGGACATAATTTACAAGGAAACACGACTGATGGAAGTGGCAAACTCGTCGTTCTCAACGCGAAAGACGGCACAGAAAAGTGGCAGGCAGCTATTGAACCGTTGACCCCCTATTTCTCACAGGTCACGTTTTGGCGTGGAGTTAGCGTCTCTCCTGATGGTAAGTTTATCAACGTAACAACAGACGACGGACGCGCCTTCATCTTTGACGTGAATAATCCAGAACCGGTATGGAGTGAGAACCTAACGACTCCACTGGAGGTGAGTGGTATTCCTATCGTAGCAACCTCTGGCACAATCGATGCGACGGACGCAGCGGCACTTTTTGTCACTGGTGACACATATATTCCGTACCATCTCCGAAAAGGCGCGCAACGCCCTGCGGGAGCACACCCAAATGCGATGACCCTGTTCGCGTATTCGTGGACGGGTGAAAAAATCTGGCAGTGGCAACTTGAGAATATGCCGCAAGGTTTACGTATTGACGCGAAGGACCGCTATGCGCTGTTATCTGTTTCTAAGCGTACGCAGGATCCGAATGAGAGCCTCCACGGCGTATCAATGTTCGACCTAACAGCCGAAGGCAGTGGCTTATCAAAATATTTATACACCTACCGCACAGAGGGGCAGCTGCCTTATGATACGCTCGCGATTAGTGCAGATGGTGCGCTCATCGTTATTGTTGAGGCCCCGATTGCGATGCCAGATGAGACAGTGCGCGGGAAGAATCGGGTGCATGTGTTGTATTGATTTCTATTCTTAGCAGAAGCAGGACACCCAGCACCGAAATTCAGAATAGATAGGACCCACGCGTGGACTACTATCCAAGCCCGATAAGCTACTGTGCCAAAGAAAGGTTGACTGTCTGAATCAGGATTTGCAAGATTTTAGGATGGACAGGATTGGGGCGTTCTTCTATCATCTGAATCGCGATTTTCTATTAAGAACAAAAAGTAAAAGGGAACAACAATCACGTTGTTCCCCTTATCACGTTAAAATAAAAGAAAAATCAATTCAGAAGAAAAGGAAACCGTGAAATGCTCAGCAGAAACAGCAGTGCTTCAATAGCACAATTCAGAAATCGCGCTTACTACTTTACTGGGACCTTGTATATTGAGAAACCGCGTTTTGTGTAGAGACAAGCACACTTTGCAATGCCTGAAAGTAGTTCATTTCAGCCATTTTGATGGTGTGATTATCCTTAGTTGCCCGTGCGCGTCTAAGTGCCTCCCAACTCAACGCCAGCATCCGGTTTGTTCTTTCTAAAATTCTCCAATCCGCGTTGGAAATCATGATACCCTCCCGGTATTTCACGCTATCGGCGGTTTGTTGTTCCGCTCAAACAGCGCATTCAATGCTTCACCCAACAAACTTTGAATACTCGTGTCTTTCTCAAGCGCGAGCATTTTCAACTGCCGATGTACATCCTTGTCAAAATGACCAGAAATCATCTTTTTCCCTTGACGGGATGGCGGTACCGCGGCAGTCGGTTTCGATGTACTCCCAACGGCAACTCCGCCTTTGTCTGATAAAATTGCTACTGTTTTCATATCGTTTATGCCTCCGTGCATATACACATGTGCACATGCAAACATGTAGACATGTATGACAGTATAAAACGTCAGATTCACGAAATCGGTTTCAGATAAAATCCCAAAAAGGATTCCTGTTTCCGCTTGACGCATGTCTATATTGCTATTAAAATGGTGATATTTATGGTGAAATTTCCAGCAACTTTGAAACGGATGCGGTGCAAATAGCACTAAGAAATAGAAAAGGAGTGAGAAAATGAAAAAATATTTTTGGACTTTCGCGATTTTTGCGCTTTGTGTTGTAACCATCAATGCAACTGCACAAGTAACAAAAGGTCTACACTTCTATATGCCGTTCAACGAAGGGAAAGGCGACGTTGTTAAAGATGTCGGTCCGAAGGGGTTTGAAGCAGAACTTCACGACAGTGTAAAATTCGTCAAAGGTAAGGTTGGAACGGCGATTGAATTCTCAGAGGGACCGGCGTTGATAATTGATCCGGGGGGTCAGAGTGAACTTTATGTAGAGCATCTCACTGTCGCTGTCTGGATACATCCGTTCGAAATATCAAACACTGCTCTCGGCGACGGACACGTCTATGGCAACATCTTCTATGACAAATCAGGGACAAGTGACGATAACGTGGAATTTGGACTTGGTAGTGGTGAAGGCATATATTGGTATATCAATTCTGGTCAGAAGAAGATGGGCCCGTTTAATGGTGCCGATGTCGATACAACGCTTTCACTGCCTAATTTAGGTTTAAAACCAAAGAACTGGTATCACGTCGTCGGTACTTTCGACGGTGAGAAAATTCAGATTTACGTTGACGGTAAACTTGAGGGCGAGAAAGATGTCCCAAATAACGGTCCCGTGATGGTCTGGAACGATAATAATATTGAAATCGGGGCAGACCTGATACCAATGGGGGTGCTAACCTCTACAAAGGCTTGCTTGACGAGTTGGCGGTATACGATCGGGCGTTGACGGAGGCTGAGGTCGTGACAGTCATGAACGCGAAGGATATTCTGACTGTGGATATTGCAGGCAAACTGACGACAACATGGGGTGCGCTTAAGATGAAGTAGTAGGCACACGCCGGGTTCCGTACACAACCTGTCTCCAAAAGAGTAGGTGTGGTTTCGCGGGCGTACCCGTCGCAGCCACACCTTGACTCAGAAACGCTGCGCGCGTATAATGCAAACACAAGGAGAGGAGGAGAAAAAATGAGACACTTCGGAACACACGGGCCCGTCAACAAAAAAGATAATTACGTCGTTCAACGAACAAAAGAACGCAATGATTTCGTAAAACGTATCAAACTTGGCCGCTACATCGTGCTTTTCGCCCCACGACAGACAGGCAAGACAACTTTCTTCCAAGAAGCTATTCACACACTTACAGAAACAGAAAGGGACTATTTTCCTCTACAACTTAACTTCCAGATTTGCAAAAATCTCTCCACTGCTGAGTTTTACGACTACCTTTATAAAAGAAGCTGCATCGCAATTGAAGGTGTCTTCCAAAAACGCGAGATTCTACCTCCTACAGCACTCCGCGACTTTTTAAAAGATGCCCACCTGACAAACCATGTTTCGATGTTAGAGTTCTTTGAAGCACTTCCGAGTGTCCTCAGACCCCTGGACACGCACGCCCCTACGCCGAAACTCGTTCTTATTATTGACGAGTTTGATGGAATACCGCAAACAGAGTTGAGTAACTTTCTTTATACACTCCGTCAGATTTACCATGAACCCTTGGATACCCGATGCCCCTACAGTGTTGGTATCGTCGGTGTGAGGAGTATTACACAACTTAACTATGATCGCTCCATATCCCCTTTTAATATACAAGATGAATTCACGCTCCCAAACTTCACGCTGGCACAAGTGCGAGAACTCCTGGCCCAATATACCGAGGCAGTCGGACAACCCTTTGCACCGGAAGTCATTGAAACACTCCATAAACAGACCGCCGGACAACCTTTCCTCGTCAATAGACTGGCGCAGATTCTCACAGAAGAGCTTGACATCCCAAAATCCGAGACGATTCAGATGTCCGACTTCTCAAAAGCACACGCCCAGCTACTCACTGAACGTAACACAAACATCGAACATCTAATTACCAATATCCGCAAAGATCTGCGCTTTGAAAAAATGCTCATGCGCATTGCATTTTATGGGGAAAGTAGACGCTTTAATCTGGACAACGAAATCATCAGCGAGCTTGCGACTTACGGCATCATCGGTGCTGACGAAAAGGGTATTTGTCAAATATTAAACCCTATCTATCTGCACCGCGTTCTCCAAGCGTTCCAACCGCTCATCAATGGACTTGAAGATGAATACTTCGCCGAAGACGGCCCGATGGACTTTACGGAATATCTTACACCGGAAGGACACATTCAGATACGCACGCTGCTGGAAAATTTCAAGAACTTTATCGCACGTGCTGGGTTCAGAATCCTACAAGTCCCCGACACACCTCAAGAATTCGTCGGGCAATACTTACTCTTTACCTATCTGGATGAATTCGTCAAAATTGTCGGAGCCGCGATGCACTTAGAGGTCCCAACCGGCAGAGGCAGAGCCGACCTTATTATTGGGCATAGTGGACGGAAGTACATCGTTGAGACGAAAGTCTGGCGAAACGAAAGGGCATATCAGGTAGGAAAACAGCAACTCGCTGCATATCTCAAACTTGAAGGCGAAATGGAGGGTTACTATGTGGTTTTCGACTATCGTCAAAGTTCAGAACCACGCTTTGAAACCGATACTGTTGATGGACACACCATCTGCAGCTACATTATACCTGTCTTGCAAGAAGCTCCGTCTGTTGCTGCTAGTGTGGTTTGATGAGATGCCATTGACACTCAACACCATAGCATGCCGGATTTTCTGAATTTCTGCCCCACTGCTGGATTGAAGTCCACATCCCAAACTTCTCTCCGACGCGGATTAGGGGATATCGTAATCGAGAATGGGACCCGCTAACCATTCCTGCCATTCTGTATCGTTTTCGTAGAAATCCGCCATCTCCTCCGCTTGTTCGCTTAGGATACGATCTCTCTTCTCCTTTGGTAACTGTAGAAACCTACGACGTTCACTAAGTGGTTTATCAGTAGACAGATCCATCGTCTGATTAAGAAGGGGTTCGGCTTCTGTATCACAGGTTGGCTCACCCCACAATTGAACGGACTTAATTCCAAAGGCAGAAGCGATTCGATTGAGGTCTCTCGCTGTCGGTTGCAGTTCCCCGCGTTCATACTTTGACAGCGTTTGACTGCTAACTAACCCATCAATTGCAGTTTCCAAGTCCTCGAGAGACATGCCACGAGCGAGTCTAAATCTTCTCAGGCATTCTCCTACCATGATTACAATACCCTTCATTTTTAGAACGGAATGTCATCAGATTCATCGGTTGTTATAAGCCCTAATTCCTCAAGAAAGAAAAGGACACTTTCTATATCCTCATCATTCACTTTCCACCTATATTCTTTGGCGATTTGCTTAATCTCTTCAATTGTGCCTTCCTTTTTCCAATCGACAATGTAATGAACCTTTGCCGCGATGGAGAGCTTATTAAAGTCCTCAGAGATTTTCTGATTGTTTATCCGACTCAAAGCATCTTGCCATTCAGAAAACCTCGGTCTCTTCTGGATGTCCTGCCAGGCCGATTCAAAATTATCAGGAATAAAATAGGTATGTCGGCGTATTTCACCAAAGATGTTCTCCTCGTTTGAAAAAGATTCCGTTACTTCTTCTAGCAACCCACAGTTTACCAAACTATCTAACTGGCTTGCAACGTAACTACTATAGGGACCATAGTAATACGGTGAGAATCCTAAATCAACGTTCATCAGTACTGATAAAAAATAAACCTTCTTTTGGAAAAGTGTTCTTCCTCGCAACTTGCCTTCGTCGTTGTTCTTGACAACAAGTAGAAGGACTTCAGTAATGTGCATATCAATTCCTTTCAAGTTACTTTAAAAATCTTACGCACTGCTTTCTCTAGTTTCGCCCGCTGCTTTTGGTCTGAATCAAGCGGTGCATAAATTTGCACAGTTTCTAAAGAGAGCGCATCGGCAGCGTTAGGACGCACGAAAGAAAGTTCCATTGCGTAATCCCAGATGTTTCTTGGTCGACGAAGTTTGTCATCGAAAATCTTAATTGATTCGGAACTCAAGATTTTACTTCGGCTTCCGTAATCAGGATTCGGAATTTTATGTTTATAGAGAATAACATAATCAGGATCAATTTTAAGACGGTTACCTATCTCCTGCTCCCATTCCAACTTCTGTGTGTCTGACATTTCAAGGAGTCTTAATTGGGTAATCTGATCTTTTACGTCTTTAAGTGACAGTTCAGCAACCATCTTAAAGAGATTTCTATGGTAAAGCCTTTTGAAAATTTCACACGCTTTTTCTTCCTTACAATTCCTCAAAACATCAATCAGTTTTTCGTCATGGTAATTTAGATACCTTTGAATGAAATTTTCTTTATCGTTTTCATCGTATTGATAAAGCTTTTCTATATCAACATTGCCTTCCCTAATTGCAAGATTTATACCACGAATAATCATTTGTTCGGCAATGAGGCTGACTCTATGCTGATACACTTGTTGAGTCATATGATAACGCGCAAGCAGAAGCTGTTCAAGGGCGTAAATCCCTTCGCTACTCATAACAAGAGAGGTTGTGTTCCTCTCTGTATAAATACGACAGGATTCAATGATCTGTTCCAAATCATACTGCCCATACTTGACTCCAGCAAAATAGGCATCACGTAAGAGGTAATCCATTTTATCAGCATCAAGTTCGCTGGAGATAATATTGCGTTGCCAGTCCCACATGTCCTTATCTTCTATCAATTTCACTACAAAGTTCCGTTCATCATCAGAGTCAAGAACACGTTTGATATCCTGATCCATTTGAATAATATCTACTGTAATTTTCTCGTGGATTTTTTTCCGAATCTGTTTGCTGTCAGTGTTACTATCACCCTCATCTTTATTGGTATTATTAGCCGTAGTCAAAATCTCCTCGGAGGTATGGCTAAACGGACCATGTCCAATATCATGAAGCAATGCGGCGAAACGAATTTTTTCAATGTCTCCTTTGGTTATTTTGTTCCGTCGAACCTTTTTTAGTTCATTGCAAATCCTACCAGCGATGTGCATCACACCAATTGAATGATCAAAGCGCGTATGTAAGGCACCCGGATAGACCAAGAACGCCATCGCTAACTGTCGAATTCGACGAAGGCGCTGAAAGACTGGCGTGTCAATCAACCTCTTCTCTCTTTCTGAAAATTCAATAAGACCATGAATCGGATCTCGTATTCTATAGGTTTGTTTTGCCATTATTAAAATTATACCATATTATAATAAGTAATTCAAGTGTTTTCCACTAAAATTCGCACAAAGAGTAAAATCCTTAAGTCTATATCACGCTTATTGTGAACCAAAAGTTTCAATTGTCAAGAAAAAACGCGAGGTTCTTCACACATCCATTCCAGCATCTCGATAAGTCCGCTCAATTAGCGCAATCTCATTCGCTGATAATCCATATAACCGATACACCAACGCATCAATTTCCTTCTCAAGTACAGGCACTTCATCACCGTCAGGATCAGCCAAAATCTGTTCAACTAATCGAGAAAGTTCTGCTTTTTGTTCTGATGTTCTATCTGCTATCGGAACATGTTTCATATTCGCTTTATTGCAACGAAAACTGCCTCCTGCCCAAGTGTCGTTCAGGGTAGAGAACTTATATCGGGCATACCAATCAAATAGTTTGCTATTCAAAATTGCAAGTAATGAGAGGTCTGTAGTAGGTAAACTATAAATTGTACTATCACCAAAAAAACCATCTTTGTCGTAATAAGCACGCATAGAAGAACTTATATCTGCATAGATGATCTTCGGACCCGTAAATGCCTTATAATAGGCACATGAACGAAGCTCCCAAAAGAATTTTCCTGGACTCGTGCGAGCTCTCAACTTTTTCTCATAAAGTTTCATACGTTGATAAATGGCTGGGTAAATTTGAGCAAAAAATTTTTCAGCTCTAATTTCATTATCTGCATCTGACCAAGGCCACGTTTTGTCGGTACTACTTTCTATCAGGATCAAATAAAGATTTGCCCATTCTGCTTTCCACTTGCGAAGGTTTCGGCCCTTCAACACTGGCTTTATAATATTTCTACTTTTGGTGTCTGCAGCAATTAGTCGTTCACGTGTGGCAGAATCTATAATATACGCATCAATACATCCAGTATTGATACCAAGATGAAGATGGTGTTTACCGAGCGGTGTTCCTGTGTTCTGTAATTTTTTAAGCAAATCAAGAATTTCTGGTTGTTCTAATATCCACTCTTCAAGCGTTAATTGCGAAATATTCATAGAGAATCTCTGTTTCTCAAACGCTTCTTTAAAGTTAAAATTTTCTAAATTTGCTCTGAGAACTGCCGTTTGGAAAGTCTCGTCTGCAAAGACCAAACTCTTTCTAGCGAGAATAACGCAGGTATCTACCGCTGCCTCAAAAACAGAAATACTTCCAAAATCCAAAATAGCTTTCGGTGCCATTTCAGAAGTTAAGAACCTCCGAAGTTTTCCACCGTAGTCACTCCGCATAAACTTATTCGTACAAATATACGTTAAGATACCATTATCTCGAAGGAGTTCGGCGGCGCGTTTGTAAAAATAGACGCTAATGTCGGCTGTTCTAGTAAAAAAGTCGTCGAAATAAG
The DNA here is from genome assembly GCA_028820845.1 of Candidatus Poribacteria bacterium. Lineage (NCBI taxonomy): Bacteria > Candidatus Poribacteria > Candidatus Poribacteria bacterium. The sequence goes on along the minus strand of JAPPII010000046.1, from coordinate 16,957 downwards.
TTTGCAATGCCTGCTTGTCAGTTGAACTAATCTTTTTACGCTCGATATAGGGGGGGTTCCCAATGGCAATGTCAAATCCGGCTTCCACCCCGAACATCCACTCAGGTTCAAAGAATTCAGCGACTGCGTTTTGGTCATACGCGTCCCAGTGAGCAATCCGATTTGCCTCCGCAAGTCCTGCTGCAAGTTTTGCTTCATTGATAGTATATTCTCTTTGCAACCTTTCCCGCAGCTGTTGTTGTGCTCGTTCTGATGGCATATCAGCTACCATTTGTTCTATTTTATTTTGTTGCTGCTTACACCATTTTGCGTGTTTGGCTGCCAACGCTTCTGCCAATTGCTCCCGACATTCTTTCTCTCGCTTCATGTAACTTAACTTGGTTTGGCGGGTGTTTGCACCGAAATGCTTGCTCCGAAGTTCTGCGATCTCTTGCCGAAGCTGCTGGATATCTTCGTTTTCAAGGAACAGTTGAAATTCAGACTCGTTTAGTTCTTTCAAACCGATAAGCGTATTAGCTGCCACAAACTTGGTCTCTAAGTTGGGAAGTGGACGAATACCGTAGTTTGTACTCCAATCATCATTTGATTCCTGTTCAATAACCAGTGAAATGAAGAATCGGAGTTTAGCAATAGTAGTGGCAATCGGTTGGATGTCTACGCCGTAAATGCAATTCTGGATGAGATAGAGTTTTCTACCATAATCGTTATAACGGTTCGCTTCGGAAAAGACCTGCTCAATTGCCTTTTGAGCACTCTCCTTGCTTTCTGGGTCCTCAATTTTTTCAGCGTGTGCAAGTTGTTGCTGCTTCCAGTGTTCGTTCTGTGGATCCAGTTTACGGAGAATTAGCACCAGTTTATTAAGAATTCCCATCGGAAACGCGCCAGTTCCAACAGCTGGATCAATGATTTTGAGGTCGTTTATCGCTGCAATCATCGGTTGAATTTCATTTTCATGGATAAGATGGTCATTAGGTTTTTCTATCTCGCCTTGCTGATTATAGGCGAGAAGGTCATCACGAAGACGGTCTTCTAAGTCTTTTTTATCGTTGTCATAGGGTTCAACTTTCTCCAGAAAATATGCAATGAGTGCTTCGTCTACCATGTAATCAACAATTTGACGTGGTGTATAATAGGAACCGGTGGCTTTACGTGCAGTGGATCGCGTTTCAGGATTATAAGCACCGAGAAGATTTTCAAAAACTTGTCCGAGGAGTTCAGGGTCTAATGCAACCTCCTGCTCAACAGGCGTATTTTCTTCAACGGTAAACTTGTAGTGGGAAAAGAGAGGGAAAAGACCATCTTCTTCATCGAAAAAGAGTTCTGCTGGTACGTGTAGTTTTTGTCTATCGTTTTCGTTGTCTGTGAAACAATCAATGCGTAAACCGCCATCGCCGGTTGCCTCGAAAGTATCAAGACAGTCGAATAAGCCCCCGTTGACAAACGGAACTTGTTTAAGGTATTCCAAAAATTCATTTGGATATTGAAGTAGGTCTTCGTATCTGTATTTACTTCCGTCACGATGGTTTCGCGAATCGCGCGTGCTAAACATACGCTCTTTTATCGGCGTGTTAAGCGTGGCAAAGAACAAGTTTTGCAGCACAGCTTGATAGTAATCAGAGGTCTCCATCGAAAAGTTGTTTAGTGATGCATCCGCACTTTCTATCTCAAAAATATTCTCAGACACCAAATCCTTTTCCTTGAGAAACCAGATAAAAAGAAGGCGCGTTATCATACGGATAACTTGCATATCATCATTTTCATCGGGAAATTCACATTCCGTAACTGCCCATTGATACCATTTGTATAACTCGGTATAGAATTTACGATTGAGGGGTTCCGTATTGAGGACACCTTCCCATGCCTTATGGAGTGTATCGAAGTTACTCACCCCTTCATTTTCAATGAGTCGACGGAGATGGAGCTCCGATACAATGTCTATATGCGCGCGTTTCGGAGAATCAAGATTAATGTCCTTGATAAGTGTTACCTTTTCCAAAACCTGTTTTGTAGTCTTACGGAGGTTAGGTCTACGGTTAATTATGGCGAGGGAGAGAACAGCACCGTATCGGAACATCACCATGATCGATTTTTCATACACTTTGTTGATAAAGCGGGTGATGTCAGCAAGCTGCGTGCGCGTGTAGGTATTTTTAGTTAGTTGAACCGTGACGAACATATAAGAAGTTCTGAGCGCGTCATCTATTTGGGTACTCTCAAACAATGAGCCCTGCTTTGGGTCTATCTGTTGGTTAATCTCCTCATCTGCTACTTGCATGATTTGGAAAAAAGATTGCCACTCTTCAATACGGAGTTTATCAGATAGTTTAGCAGTGTCAATGGCGGATTCAAAGAGACGGTCAAACCTCTCGGTGTCGATTTCGTCATTTCCAACTCGCTTGCTGTAGTAGCCGAGGGTGTTCAGGAGAGTTGTGGCGGCTTCTCTTAGCGGTTGATTATTAAAGTTCTTTAGGGCATTCTGAATGTTTTGTCTGATTGTGACTTCTGAATTCATTAGGCTACCTTTCTCTGTTATCAATTTTGTAGCACATACTTCCAGTTTTGCTGCTATAACCCAAGTTGCCGGTTTGTAGCATGATGCGCGTCGTATCTGGGGTTTTTGCTGGGGTGTTTCTTCAAGTACGCCGCAAACCTATTAGGTTGTGCATCTCAGGGCGCAAACTGGAAGTTTACGCTACAAAACACCTGCGATACATGGCACATTTCAATGAAAAACGTTAGCTGCAGGAAGTTTACGCTACAAAACACCTACGATACATGGCACATTTCAATGAAAAACGTTAGCTGCATGCTTAAAATCTCGTAAATAGCAACTTAGGTTCTATAGCGTAGCACATACTTCCAGTTTGTGCTATGAAGATTTCAGATACTACTACAAGTCGCACGTTTTGGATAGGTAATTCCACTTCCATTCTTTCCATTCTTTGACTAAGCCTATTTTTACCGGATTATTGAGGACATACCTAATAATTCGATGCAGCTCATCTGGATTACGGATACAATGGTCGTAACTTTCGTGTTGCCAGAATGCGCCGCTACGTCCTAACATTTGATTTGCTTTTTGTGCTGTATAACTTTTGAGTGAATGCATGATTGAAGATAACGAATGGTAACGCATAGTGTGAGTCTGTTTATCATCTGTTACAGAAGGTCGGAGTTCCAGTGGTGTGAATACGATATGAACATGGTTTGCCATGATGCAGTATGAAATTAAAGAATATACTTTCCCATTTAGGTGGTGAAGACTCTCAGCTACCAATTTAGCTATCTGTTCGTTTTTGAGCCATACGGGTCCGTTATTTGCTTGATCTAATGTTTCTTCAAATTTTCGGAACCACTCACGTTTCTTTTTTGGGATATCTTGTTTCTGTTTGAAGGTTATCTGTTCTGCTGCTTCAAGTTTTCTCTTTTCTGTGATGTACTGTTGTAAGAGATGTTTCGGTATTGATCCTGTCAGGTTAAATGTTATGAAGAAGGTTGCCCCTGGAGGTTGTATATGTGGTAAGTTACGACGATAGTAGAGTTTGTAGTTATATTGATTCATTTTTAGTTTTTTCCGTTTTAGACCTATATTTTTTGTAGCGTCTACTTCCGAATTGGTGCATCCATTATCTGTGTAGCGTCCATTTCCAGTTGGCGAGAAACAGAACTCTACAGAAGACACAATCTGGAAGATTGTGGCACAGTATGGGCTAATGTCTACAGAAGACACAATCTGGAAGATTGTGCTACAACATGACCCAATCTGGAAGATTGTAGTACAGTATGGGCTAATGTCTAATGACCAACCATGTAATGAGTTCAAATTCAGTCTTTTCGGTAATCTGGTTGTCAGCAATCGGCAGCAGCGCGTCAGCACTTGCGTCAAGTTGATCGTTGACCTTCCGGTTGTATTCCTCGCGAATTGAATTCAGTGCGGTATTGAGCAGCATCTCATAGATGGTCATATCTTTGCCATTGTCAGTTTCTTCGTTAAACCAGTGGCAAAGATCTCGGTCATGCTTCGTTTCCCCAACACAAAGCTGACTGAACCGTTCTAAGATCCGTTTTGGATTGGTAAACCCGATAGATACCTCACCTTCCTCACTTATATGAAGAAGATAATAGGGATGAATCGGATTGAGTTTTTTCCCCTCTTCACCGTCCTCTACCTCACCGGTCTGCTTTAGACAGAAGATGACCCCCGGTTTGATATTCACAGGAATCCCGTCGTGTGTGAGTGGTGCAGTGACGGCGTATAAACCAAGCGGGGCATCTCTGAGTTTCGCTTCATTTTCACGGAGATAGTCGAGCAGCTGCGCCCGGAAATCGTCAAGCGTGAATTGGTTGAGATTCAACTGCTCCTCAATATCTTCAAAATCAAGGATTTCGGTTTGCATGCGGCGGAGTTGTTCATCGCGGTGCGTCCAGACCTGTTCCATGCTCTCTTTTTCCTTCAATGAAAGTAGATCATCGTCGCCTGTAGCAGTGAGATTGACGAGTGCCATGCGTGCTTCAACGCGAGGTTTGAGATTGATGTACGCGTCGAGTTCAGGCGTGGGCCAGAAGTTAATGAGGTGAATCTTTTTGTTCCTGCTGCCGATACGGTCAATTCGTCCGAAACGTTGGATGATACGGACAGGATTCCAATGAATATCGTAATTGATGAGATAGTCGCAATCTTGTAGGTTTTGTCCCTCGGAGATACAATCGGTAGCAATGAGAAGATCTATTTCGGGAGTTTCACCTTCTGTTTCGCTATCGTCTCTCTCTTTGGAGATGGGTGAGAAATTGGTAAGGATTTCGTCAAAGTCGTTTCGGACGAGATCGCTTCTGCTTGTACCACCGGTAACAACAGCACTCTCAATATTAAGGGTCTCGGTTGCCCATTTGCGTAGATTATCGTAGAGATAGTTAGCGGTATCGGCAAAGGCGGTAAAGACGAGGACTTTGCGATTCTCTTTCCCGTCTCGGTTTTTTGTGGGGTTCTGCACCTTAGTGGCAATCAGCTGCTTGAGTTGCTCCAATTTAGCATCGCGCTCAGGTGTAATATTGTTCCCAATTCTGTAAATTTTATCCAATTGCATTCTATCGTCTCGAAGATCGGCAAGCCAAGCGTCAAGATTGAGGTGTTCAAATGGATAGAACTGGTTTTTCCCCGCTTCTATGCCAGTTTGTAGATCGTAATCTTCATCATCACCGTATTCCTTTTCAGCTTCAGCCAACGGATCAAAACCCGCTTCTTTTTTAGCCTCCCCATTTAAAAAGTTTTCGATTTTGGATTCAAGTTCGGCAATTTCTTTAACGGTACGTTCCAATGTAGTTGTGAAGGAGTGAACACTACTCTCAAGTCGTTTGAGAAAGTTCACCTTCATCATACCAATAAGGTTGAACTCGCGCTGCCGGAGAAGTCTCTCGCCATAATGATGGCGGCATTCTTTACGGATATAATTTGATGGAATAAAGCGTGCGAGTTTGTAGCCATCAATTTGGTGGCTAATCGCTGGGTAGGTCGGGAATTTACCTTGCAGATCAATTTCAGGAAAGATAGATTTCGGAGGTTCGCGATCTGGAAACTGACCCACTTCTTCAATAGCATTGTCATAGAAATTGATGACATGCGTCCGGGAACGGGCGATAGTGAGTCGATCTAATAAGGCAAAAAAGTCAGCGTTCAGGCTTTCCGCAAGGCTTTCCTGTTTTTGAGAGTTTTTGGGCATCTGCTCAGTTTCTGCTGTCCACGTATCAAAACGACTTTGTGCAGCGTTGAGCGTCCCCCTAATGCTTGGAATACCAGTCTGTCTAAAAGCGTCGTCCTCATCTTCAGTGATTAAACAGATCTGATTCGCAAGATCAGTGAGTCTATTGTTGACCGGTGTAGCGGAAAGCATAAGCACCTGTGTTTTGCCGCCACTCTGGATGACATCTTCCATCAATTTCTCGTAGCGGACACCACGATTTCGGAAGTTGTGGGATTCATCAATAACGATGAGATCATATCCGTCCCATTCGTGCTGCGCCAAGTCAATACCGTTGGCATCTCCATATTCTCGATTCAAATCTGTGTGTGCCAGCACATTGTAGCGGAACTTATCGGCTTTCAGTGGATTACGTCTTCTCCGATAGTGTACCGGATAAAGCGTCCAGTTCTTTTCTAACTTTTTCGGACACAGTACCAAAACATTCTTATTTCGCAGTTCAAAGTACTTGATAATCGCGAGTGCCTCGTAGGTTTTGCCCAATCCGACGCTATCAGCGATAATACACCCGTTATAAGCTTTGAGTTTTTGGATGCACGCCTGAACACCGTGCCTTTGAAAAGCATAGAGCGTCTGCCAGATTTCCATCTGCAAGAATGAAGGATTCGCTTCGGCAAATTCCGCGTCGCCTACATCTGCCAATATGTTTTCAAAGAGATGGTAAAGCGTTTTATAGTAGATGAATTCGGGGTCTTTGTCCTGATAAGCATTTTTCAAATTCCGCACAACCTCGTTCGTTACATCCTCTACCTGATCCGATTCCCAGAGGTTATCAAACCACGCTTTAAGGTCGGCACAGTCGCTTTTGCTATCAACTTCGAGGTTGAGTTCTATATTGTTGGCGGTTTCGCTCAATCCCAAGCCGCGGACAGTAAAATTGGAACTGCCGATAAGCGCATCCTCGCTCCCGTTCTTCTCAATATAATACATTTTGCCGTGCAGAAAGTTTGACTGACGTACCGATTTGATTTTAACCTTCTTCTCAATCCAATTCGCACACGCCTTAGCGACTTCGCTTTGCGGGAGATAATTCCCAAGACTTAATCCTGTTTCGGTTAACTCAAACGCCTTGCTTTCGGTTTTTTGTGGATCTATTCCGCCGATAAAACTCGGTTCTCCGAAAAGGAAACGGAGTTCCTTGATACTGCTCAACTCATCTCTAAGTTTATTAAAGGCGTAAATGGTGAAATAAGCAGAAACAATGGAGAGGGAGGAACCGTCTTGGATTTTATCTCGCAGAAAATCGGCGACGGTGCCATACATGCTGTTGTCTCGGATGTGGGAGGTATTTGACATTGCGTTATCTTTCTGGAAATGGTTGCTATAAATATATTCTCGCTTGGGAGCGGGAGATTGCTCCTACAAGATAGGATACCAATAACGTTCAAAATTCGCAAGCATAAAAAATCAAGATGTGATAAACTATAGTAGGTTTTAGAATTACTTATACACTCTGCACCGGCGAGATTGGAATGCACGTCGCATGAATCAACGGTATGAATGCCTTAATGGCATTCCCCGGATCGAGTCCGCTGCAAAACCTCGCCTACCGAGGGAAGGATTCGAGTTAAAATAACAGGAGAAAAAGATGACGAAATGGATAATGTACTTAGCAATAATTTTCTGTTTTGGGATTGCTGCCCAACATACCAATGCGAAAGAACTTACATTAGATGATATTTTTCCAACAGACCGCATTATAGACGTGCAGATTACGCTGTCGCAGCAGGATTGGGATACAATCCGGTATCAGTCACGGGATATCAGAACAGCACTCGGTGCCTCCCGGCAATTCAAGCCGATGGAAAGTCCGTATACTTATGTTGACGCGAGTGTCAGCATTGATGGCGTAGTTTTCCCAGAGGTAGGAATCCGTAAAAAAGGGTTTATCGGTTCACTCAGCCACACGCGTCCGTCCCTCAAAATCAAACTAAATCACGTTGACAAAGATGGTGAGATTGAAGGATTAACAAACCTAACGCTTAATAACAACAAACAAGACACAGGTTTGGTGAGCCAGTTTATAGGGTATGCGCTGTTTAATGCGATCGGATCACCTGCACCGCGATGCGCGTATGCGAAAGTAACAGTGAACGGCAAAGACCTTGGAATATATTCGCACGTAGAAACCATGCGGGCACCCTTATTGAAACGTGCCTTCGGGAACAGCGATGGTCCCCTCTACGAAGGGACGGTCGTGGATTTTTATGAAGGTTGGGAAAACAGTCTTGAACACAAACGTGGCGACGATACACAGGGCAGGACACACATTAAAGCCTTGATTGACCTTCTGGCGGACCCAAAAACAACAGAGGTTGACATCGGTAAGTTGGTAGATTTGGAGTCGTTTTATAAGTTCTGGGCTGCTGAAGGCTTAGTCGGGTTCTGGGACGGTTACTCGGGGAACAAGAACAACTTTTTTGCCTATTTGAACCCTGATGATAACAAATTTTATTTCATTCCGTGGGGCATGGACTCTGTCTTTACCAAGTTGAGTAAAATTGATTTCATGAACGACGCAGGGGCACCAATCTCTGTTAAAACACAGGGACTGATCGCCTATAAGTTGTATCAATCCGAGTCCGGACGACAACAGTATAGGAAAGTGCTTACTGAGATTTTAGACAAACATTGGAACACAACGGAATTGTTAGCGAGGTTAGACGAAGTCGCTGTGATGGTTGAGCCACATTTAGTGCCTGCTCAGCGTGTGGTTGAAGAAGAATGGGGCAGAGGTGGAAGGTCGGGAAACGCGCCTAAGCCGACTTTTGAGAGTGAATTAGCGGCAGCACGCGACTTCATTCGCAGCCGCAAAAGTGATATACAGCGGGAAATTGCTGACGGAATGCCGATATGGAACAAACAACCCGACCCGCCGTTCGCTATTCCAGAGGATGGCGACCTCATGAAAGGGTTTCTAAAATTAACAGAAAATACCTTAATAGGTGCTGCACGCGCCGGAGACATCGCAGCTATCAAACAACACATAGCAGAGGGTGCCGATGTTAATGAGACGCGTTTTGAGATGCCGCCCTTGGCATGGGCAGCGATGATGGATCAAACGGCTGCTGCTGAACTGCTGCTCCAACATGGGGCGGATATCAACGGCAGAAATCGAGATGGGAATACGCCTTTGCATTTGGCTGCGTTTTTAGGACGCGCTGAAACTGCTGAACTGCTTATAAACAACGGTGCTGATGTAAACACAAAAAATGGCGACGGGGCGACACCTATAGACATTTTGGCGGTGCCTTGGGAAATGACGCAGTTTTTGTCGAGATCGTTAGGCGTAAAGCTCGAACAGGAGCAGGTCGCAGCAGGGAAAGCCAAAATCGCTGAGATGCTCAAGGTCGAACCACCTTCGGAATCAGACGCGGTCATAGGTGATATATGGGCGGCAGCATTCACGGGTAACACCGCGGTACTGAAACAGGCTTTAGCAGATGGCGCGGACCCCAATGCCATGAACATGGAATTCGGGTCAACACTGTTGAGCACAACGGCATTAATGGGCCACACAGCAGCAGTCGCGATGCTCCTCGAACGCGGCGCAGAGATCAATGTCAGGAGTCGAGACGGTGGAACTGCACTACACGCAGCGGCTTTCTTCGGACACGCTGAAACAGCAAAGTTACTTTTAGAAAAGGGTGCGGATACAACCATCCAAGATAATCAGGGCATGACCCCTCTGGCTGTCACGAAAGTTGACTGGCAACTGACGCAATTCGTGGCTGGGATGCTACAGATAGAGGTGGACGAGGCAGAAGTTAAAGCAGGTAGAGCCGAGGTTGCGAAGCTGCTTACAGGGCAGAAAAAATAGAAGATGTCGCGATCGGAAGATCGCCCCTACGAAAGAGGAGGAAACCGATGCCTAATTCGCAGACGAACGCTGAATCTATTCAAGAGAGATCAGTGCCTCACACAATAACACTGGAGGAGTTTCTTGAAAACGATTTCGAGGGGTATGAGTACATAAAAGGAGAATTAGTGCCGATGGCAGCTGCCGCAATTGTGCATGGTGAAATAGGATCTAACGTTCATTTTCTTTTAGCATCGCACGTTCGTGAAAATAAATTAGGGCGTTTATATATTGCAGAAACGACATTTCAGCTGGGTGATCGGGTGGTAAAACCTGATATTGCGTTTGTCTCGACAGAACGGTTGTCAGAAGATAAGCTAAAAGGATTCTCAGTAGCTCCTGACCTCGCGATTGAGATAGTTTCGCCAACAGATAAGCATTATGACGTTACCGAAAAGGCGTTAGCCTATCTGAAGGCAGGGACACGCTTGGTCTGGGTTATTGAACCGATTATGAAAACGGTTACGGTCTATCGTTCTGAAATGGACTTTACACTGCTGAATTTTGAAGACACCTTGACAGGTGAGGATGTCGTTGAAGGGTTTACGTGCCCGGTGGCACAGTTGTTTGAATAGATTTTTTGATTTGATGCCAGTGGACTAATAGCCAATAAATTTGACTTTTGTTTGGAAAAGCCGTATAATATTGCCATGCATAGTTGGTAGAGAATCTGACCCGCGTCAGCCTTTGGCGCGGTCTCTACCCCTTAACCGAGTCAGATCGGGTAACTATGCCCGAGGAAAACTATGCATCCTGAGAAAAATAGCATATCACGTAAACTTTAGGGTGTCATCCGACAACCCGTATTTTCGGATATTGTAGTGTTTGTTTTGCAGATAGGTTCTCTATTTATACCAACTATGCTGTGCTATGTGTTTTGGGTTTACATTGCACAAGGGGTTTTAACCCCTCTATATGCATTTAAGGTGACACTATGAAAGCCAACCGTTTAAGCCTATTAATTATCGGTGCAATTTTCGTTGTCATCGTGATTATCGCTGTTTTTCTTCTCAGGCAACCGTCTGAAAGTGAACCAACCTATGAAAAGTCCGCATACGAAGGATTCGCACTTATTGTAGAGGTGAATTGCCCAATTGAAAAAGCGAAAAACGAGATAGAAAGTTACCTGAAAAGTGAATTGCGAAGACTCGGAGATGTAGAGATTAATAAAGGGTATGTAACTCACGTTCTATATATAGACGCGATATACACTGATCTTTTTAAAGGAAATATGGCAATTTCTTATGTTTTTGTAGAAAACCATGTAACAGGATTGATTCTTAAAGGTCGTCAATTAGTCAATTATACGCCAAATATCCAAAAGTTATCTGATGTTTGTAAAGACATGATAATAGGTATTGATGTCCATTTTCTTGAACCGATACGTGAGAGCGAATAACCTATATAACAACAGCCCTGACTAATTCCGAAAAAGTTTGATTTTTTTAATTTTATATGTTAAAATATTCTCCACGTTAGTTTGCAAGATAGGGTAATATACCCGGTTTTCCTAGTGGTTTCATTGCTAAATTTATGTGCAGGTGGTTGTGCTTAGCCCCATAGCATTGTTTTCTTAAAGGATACTCTCAAAACATTTGTAGAGGCACTCTGTTTTATGAACACACAGTCAATTGAGGTTCTTGACCTATGAACTTTCAGGAATTTGAAAGAGTAGAATACAAACACAATATCCTATTTGAGGTTGTATTTCAGGCTCGCTTTCCTGCAATTATGAAAATATCACAAGAAACACCTGCCGAATTTCAGGATATTGTAAGAAAAGATGGGTATCCGGAACTAGAGTCAGAGATTTCTCTCTTGCCTCCTGGTATGCCTAAAGAGTTTGAGAAAGTAGTTTCTGAAAATAAAATATTTCGCTTTTTTTCCGAACAGAGAGATTGGCAAATATCCTTAGCAAATAATTCTATCGCTCTCGCTTGTACCGGAAACTATAGAAATTATGCAGACTTTAAAGAAAGACTCAAAAAGGTTCTGCAAACATTCAGTAAAATTTATGAACCATCTTATCTTATTCGCATTGGTCTTAGGTATCGAGATATAGCGAATAGAATCTTTCTTCCACACACAAAATATGAGGTTGAGGCTTTTATTCCTCAGCATATTTTCCCGGAACTACCTACACCCTTGGCAGCAGATATCAAGACTTTAGAAAAAATATCTCAATTCAACGATGGAAACATAAAAGCGAATGTGATTCATGTTTTGTCTGAGGTATCCGGAAGGTTCGGACAAAATCAATTGGTGAATGAAAAATCGTATATAATTGACGTAGACTGTTTTGTCGAAAACAAAATAGAAGGGATAAACAATGTCCTTACAAAATGCGACCTACTCAAGCGACTTAGTTGGAACATCTTCCAGTGGAGTATTACCGATAGCTTACGCGAGGTCATGGGAAAATCAAACTCATGAGGACGCTCATATTTTCCTTAGCTCACCAAAATCGTTTGAATCTGCCGAGATAACTGCTTGGCCCGATCTGTCCGTTCATTCACCATTACTTACAATGTCCTTCTCTGCTGTTGCCACAACTAAGTCGTTAGATGATATCCGAATTTTCGAGCAGCTTGCTAGGGGCCTCGGTCAAATATCAATGTTGTATGAACCCACCATAGGATTAAGGGTATATCTCCAACAGACAACCGATGCAATTCCTTCATTCTACGTTGGCGTAACTACGTTTGAACCAGAGAATTTGACAATTGCAAATCCAGAACTAGGAGATTTTTGGAAGATAATCCACCAATCCATGCAAAAACGTCAAATATCAGATCGACTTGATGTTTTAGCACAGCGAGAAGACAATTGGGATGGATACGACTCCCAGAAACCGACTGAATTAACTCTAAATCGTGCGCGGGATCTTATGGAGGAATTGTTTGATTCTATCATTTCTGCCGGACATGTGTGGCTCACGCCCTTCATCTCCAGCGATGAAGATGGCCATATAACTGCAGAATGGTATGAGAAAGGACGACAATTACATATTCAAATCGGAGAAAATGAGATGGAGTATCTCCAAGTATGGGGGATAAATATTGATACGGAAATGCACGAAGGTTTTCTTAACCATGACAATTATCTAACGCTCTGGGAATGGTTACTTGATGGGTAAAAACGATTCTGTACGGAATGATGAGTTGCTGTATCGAAGCGTACGAAGTGAATCGGAAGTCGAAGAATATTTTTTTGACAGAGGGAAGCTTATAATTCGCCCAGCAGCTTTCAATGATAAAGGTAAAAAACCATCCGTGGATAGAGCAGAACTAAGAGAATTCGATCCCTCCCTCTCTAAATTAAACGAAACGGACGGTATTGTTAGCCTTATCGCCGGTGATATCCGGGGAATCAAAGAGGTGAAAACAAAAGCCGAGGATAAAAACGTTGTTCATGCCGTAGATGTTATCTATGACCCTACTCCAGAAAATTCCGCCCATTCACAAATTATTGTGGCCCCCGAGTTTTTTGGCACAGGTAGCAAGCAAAAGCGTACATTTAAAAAGTTACGGATTGCACTTGCTACACTTGCAACTGAAAACGGATGGACATTAGAACCACCAAAGGTAAATTAAGAGTTCATATCAAACAAAATGGGCGGATAAGGAAATCCGCCCTTACACTTTAAAGGGCTTTGATAGTACTTCTCTGGCGTATGCTTGCAGATAGAGGATTGCTTCCACTGAAGAGGTCCCTAAGGAAATGAGTTTATACCTATTCTGGCAAAGAGATCAATCAGTTCTTACCTATAGGAGAAAAAGTGTAACATGGCAAAATCAATTACCTATAGTGACATTTTAGAAACCGGCGATAGCGGCATTTATGACATCCAAACGCATGCCGCGGGTCCCGAAGGCAGCTTACCGCTCACGGCAGAGATGCTCCTCACTCGACCGAGCGGCGATATATTTGGCTTGAGCCACAACACAGCGATGGGTTGGGCCCCAACAGAACTGCGACGCGAAGAATTTCTGATTCTCAGCACGCAAGGCGGTATCCGCGCCCCTGACGGTACGCCTATCGCCCTCGGATACCACACTGGGCATTGGGAAGTCGGGCTTCTCATGCAGGCAGTCGCATACGAACTTAAGGAACTCGCTGCAATTCCGTTTGCAGGCTACTGCTCCGACCCGTGTGATGGACGGACACAAGGCACCGTCGGTATGATGGACAGCCTCGCCTACCGCAACGATGCTGCACAGGTTTTCCGCCGACTTATCCGTTCGCTACCGACGCGGCAAGGGGTTGTGGGTGTTGCTACGTGCGACAAAGGTCTACCCGCGATGATGATGGCACTCGCTTCAATGCGAGAGCTACCCGCTGTCCTTGTCCCGGGTGGCGTGACACTGCCGCCGACGACAGGTGAGGATGCCGGAAAAATTCAGACCATCGGTGCACGTTTCGCGCACGGTGAAATCAGTCTGCAAGACGCGGCGGACATGGGATGCCGCGCTTGTGCAACACCCGGTGGCGGTTGTCAATTTCTCGGAACCGCCGCAACTTCACAGGTTGTCGGTGAAGCGTTAGGTATGAGCCTGACCCATACGGCGTTAGCACCGTCCGGACAGAACATCTGGTCGGATATGGGACTCCGTTCAGCCCGCGCTGTGGTAAACTTGGCTGCGAAAGGGTTGACGATGAATGACATCGTTACATCAGAGTCAATTCGGAACGCTATGGTGGTGCATGCAGCGTTTGGCGGATCGACGAATCTCTTACTACACATTCCCGCGATTGCGCACGCTGCCGGACTCCAACGACCCACCATAGAGGACTGGACTGAAGTTAACCAGAACGTCCCACGTCTCGTGGATGTCCTCCCGAACGGACCCGTTGGACACCCGACGGTACAGGTTTTCCTCGCCGGTGGCGTGCCTGAAGTTATGCTACACCTGCGTGAACTCGGATGTCTCAACGAAGATGTGTTAACGGTAACAGGCGAAACGCTCGGTAGCAACCTGGATTGGTGGGCAGCGTCTGAACGGCGCGCACGTGTTCGTGAAATCCTTGAAGCAGCGGATAACGTTGCTCCTGATGATGTCATCCTAAATCCAGATGCAGCCGCGGCAGCAGGATTGACAAGCACCGTCACGTTCCCACGCGGCAACCTCGCACCAGAAGGATCTGTCATCAAAAGTACTGCTATTGACCCAAGCGTCGTCGATGACGATGGTGTGTATCGGATGACGGGACCTGCGCGGGTCTTTGTTCGTGAATCTGATGCGATCCAGACGCTTAAAGGACAAGCCGAAGGGCATATCCAACCGGGGGACATCATAGTGCTGTGCTGTCGCGGTCCGCAAGGCACAGGTATGGAAGAGGTTTACCAACTCACGGCTGCGTTGAAACATCTGTCGTTCGGTAAAAACATCGCCTTGATTACAGATGCGCGATTCTCTGGGGTTTCGACGGGGGCGTGTATTGGACACGTCGGACCGGAAGCACTTGCAGATGGTCCTATCGGGAAAGTGCTTGATGGCGATATAATTCAGATTGAGATTGATACCCGACGACTCGTAGGCAGCATCGATCTGGTAGGACACGGTAGTGAGCATTTCGGTGCTGAAGTGGGGGAACGTCTGTTAGCAGAGCGACAACCGAGGCAAGACCTTTCATCGGATGAGGCGTTACCAGACGATACGAGACTCTGGGCAGCACTACAATCTGTCGGCGGTGGTACATGGGGTGGCTGTGTTTACGATGTAGACGCAATCCTCAACGCTCTGAAGTAAGTATATGAAATATTGGGTACCGCCTCTCCTATACATGGCACTTATCTTTGGCATTTCGTCCTTGGAACAACCACCGCTGCCGATGCCGGAATTTGAATGGCTGACAATTGACAAACTCTACCATTTTATCGAATACGCCATACTTGGTGGATTACTCGCAAGAGCCTTTGTGAAGGCGAAACCCTCAGTAGTGCCATCACATCTGGTATGGTTTATGGCAGCACTATTGTCAATTCTCTATGGTGCGAGTGACGAATGGCACCAGACCTTCGTTCCGGGTAGATTCGCTACGCTCGCAGATTGGGTTGCAGATGTGGTAGGATCAATTGCCGGTGTGTTTGGTGCCTATCTCTATTATAGAAGCCGTCAGCAATCAGCGGTCAGTGGTCAGAAAAAAAAGAAACGTTCCTGACTTACGTTTTTACTGGTCGCCGAAAACTGACAATTGACAACCATTAAAAAAGGAATTAATATGCATCCACTCGTTGACTTGAAAGTGCCAGAAGACTCCGTTGCTGTTCATTGGTTTGAACAGAGCAGTTTTGCGGTAAAGGATTCGGCTGGCACGATTGTCCAAATCGATCCCTATTTTCCGCGGGAACGTCCAGCGGATCGTTTCATTTATACCGAGCCCCCACTCGACGAATCAACACTTCCAACCGATTTCGTCCTTTTAACACACGCACACGGAGATCATACCTGTTCAGAATCCATAAGCCGAATTTGGGAGACCTCCGATGCCACTCGGTTTGTTGGACCTGAAGAGAGCACCTGTCAGATTCTGGCAGAAACAGATGTGGCTGCAGCAAATGTTTCGGAAATCCGTGCTGGAGAATCAGCAACACTCAGTAATCTCACCGCGCATGCTGTCTATGCCAAACCGCCTGAAGGTGATGCGTCTGCAGATATAGACCCACCTGATGTTACACATTTGGGTTACGTTATTGTCAGCAACGGTGTAACGCTCTATTTTAGTGGAGATCCGATTAACAACTTCGCGGAGCATGATGAACTGATTTCGGCAGTGGCAGCATACAAACCGGATGTCGGTTTCCTGACGAACCACCCAACGGAAGGTGAATTCCCATTCTACGATGGATGTGTGAAAATGGCAACGCGTATCGGATTGAAGCATGCTGTGCCGGTGCATCGTGCCTGTTTCGTCACGCGAGATTATGATCCGAACGAGTGGGCATCCAACTTTCCTGCTGGTAGTCCCAAACCGCTTATTATTGAGAGAAATTCATACACTATTTATCCATAGAAAGGAGCAGTTGTCAGGGTTAGTTGCCACGCACAGTTTTTTAACTGAAAACTGAAAACTGAAAACTGAAAACTGATAAGATATGTCTCTACAAGAACAAAAGACCCCGCTTGTTGGTATTGTAATGGGAAGTGATTCCGATTTGGAAAAGATGGCGGAAGCCGCAAAGGTTTTAGAAGAATTTGAGGTCCCATTTGAGATAACCGTCTCCTCTGCACATCGTTCACCAGAACGGACAGTCGCGTGGACGGAAAAGATTAAAGCCGAAGGTGGTAAGGTAATCATTGCTGGCGCAGGACGCGCAGCACACCTCGCGGGTGTCATTGCA
>JAPPII010000045.1 GCA_028820845.1 Candidatus Poribacteria bacterium | reverse complement strand
GGTATGAAATTGCCAAGCAACGCACAGATCAAAAAGATTGGGAATACGCTGAATTCTATTTCGGGCAGACCGATGAATATGAAATTCCGGTCTATGTGGAAAACAAGGCATACCTTGACAAGGCGAGGGAGTACCTTGATGCCAACGACTACAAAGCATGCGCAGTCTACCTTCGGACCGCTTTTGAAGCAATAATCAAGAGATTTTGTGACAAAAGGAATCTGCGGGTCAGATACTACGAAAATTCCAAGCGGCTGACGAGTGAAGATTTCTGGGATCCGATAAAAACTGGAACAAAAAGGGATGGCACCCCTTTTTTAGAAGATATACTCATCACGGAAATTGAGTTGTATCGAAGCCTTATCCTAAACCCGCTTAACCATTTCACTATCATAAATACCCCCAAGAGGGAAATTGAGGATGCCATTGAAGCAGTCGAATGGCTTAAAGATGCATTGACATAAGTCCAATAGAAAATTACCAGAGCAAACCGCACAGGCATTTTTCATTCATGAACATTGTACGCCTAATCCTCCTGAACCTTCTCGTTATCTCCAATTCCACCGGACAACCAAGTGTTACATTTACAGATGTCACAAAGGAAAGTGGCGTTACATTCCATCACCAGGACGGACGGAGTTACAAGAAATATTTCGTCGAAACGCTCGGTTCCGGTGTTGCCCTTTTTGATTATGACAACGACAACGATGTAGATATTTACCTCGTCAACGGCACGGATTTGGACGCATCAAACGCTGCTTCGGATGCGATGAATCGCCTCTATCGCAACGATGGGACGGGACACTTCACTGACGTAACCGAAGCCAGCGGCGTTGGACACCGAGGTTACGGTGTCGGTGCCTGTGTTGGGGACTACGATAACGACGGTTGGCTCGATCTGTACGTAACCAACTTTGGGGCTAACGTCCTTTACCGAAACAACGGCGATGGCACTTTCACGGATCGCACAACAGAAGCCGGGGTCCAAGTCCCTGAATGGAGCGCGGGATGTGCGTTTGCGGACGTGGATGCCGACGGCGATGTGGACCTCTACGTCGTGAATTACGTCAATTTCTCTGTAGAGACCCACACACCCTGTCGGGTCAACGGTATCTTAGTCTATTGCAGTCCACGCGTCTACGACGGGGTAAAAGACATCTTTTTTCGCAATAACGGCGACGGCACTTTTACAGAAAATACAGTGGCAGCAGGATTCGACAATGTTGCGGCGCGTGGGCTGGGTGCGACCTTTGCTGACTACGACGCTGACGGAGACGCGGATCTCTATGTTGCAAACGATGCAGATGCCAATTTCCTCTATAACAACAATGGCAGTGGAAAGTTTCAAGAACAGAGCCAATTCTCCGGCGTAGCACTGAGCGAACACGGATTGGTGGAAAACGGGATGGGGGTCGCATTCGGTGATTACGATAACGACACATGGTTAGACCTCACCGTCACTAACTTTCAGCATCAAACGAACACGCTCTACCACAGCGACAGTGGCGAATTCTTTACAGATCAGACCTATACCTCTGGCACTGGGGATGTCAGTCTACCCTATTTGGCATGGGGTGTGAATTTCTTCGATTTCGACCATGACGGATTTCAGGATATTTTTGTGGCGAATGGGCATATCCACGATAACGTAACGCTTATTGATAGCTCAACGACCTATGCGCAATTGAATCACCTGTTTTGGAATAACGGAAACGGCACTTTTACGGATGTCACAACATCAAGCGGGTCAGGACTTGCGTTGCAACGTTCCAGTCGCGGCAGTGCAGTCGGAGATTTAGACAACGACGGAGACCTCGATATTGTGGTGTCAAACGTCGGGGCAGTCGCGGATATTTTGCGAAACGACGGTGGGCATCGTTCAGGGAATTGGATAAATCTTAAACTGGTGGGGACTGTTTCCAACCGTGCTGCCATTGGGACGCGAGTTCTCCTCAAGATCGGTGATCATCAGCAGATACGAGAGGTCCAGAGTGGTTCAAGTTACCTCTCACAAAACGATTTGCGCCTACACTTCGGGATTGGCACACACAAACAGGTCGAATTGGAAATCCGGTGGCAGAGCGGTATCACTCAGCGATTTGAAGATGTACCTACGAATCGGTTTCTGAAAATTGTGGAGGGTGATAATCAAATCGAGTCGTATTAAGGGGCAGGGGTTGCAGCACACCGAAAACCGATAGTGAGATTTCGGGTTTCTGGACGCGCGTGAAATCGATACGC
This sequence comes from Candidatus Poribacteria bacterium, assembly GCA_028820845.1. Classification (NCBI taxonomy): domain Bacteria; phylum Candidatus Poribacteria; species Candidatus Poribacteria bacterium. The sequence continues at coordinate 14,300 of JAPPII010000045.1, read as the reverse complement.
ACACCGCATCTGATAGATGCCAAAAACATTGTTACTCCACGAACCGCCGCGCAAAACACGGGTTTGTCCCTCCTCAGGTCCCTGTGGATTTTCGCCTTGCGTCCGCTGGTAATAATCCGAGGCATACCAGTCAGCACACCACTCAAACACATTGCCCGCCATATCGGATAATCCGTACCCATTCGGTGGAAAATCTCCAACCGGCGAGGTCCAAAGCCACTTGTCTTTCCCCCAAGCTCCAGCAGTGTTTGCATGATTTCGAGAGGATTCGTTTCCCCAGGGATACTGCTGATTGGCGAGTCCACCGCGTGCCGCCTTCTCCCATTCCGCTTCCGTAGGCAAGCGTTTTCCTGCCCATTCGCAGTACGCTATAGCATCAGCGTAAGAGACCCCCACAACAGGGTGTGTGCCGTGTTTGGCACCGACAGGAAAGGATGCTTCAGTCCCTATATGTGGCGCGGATGTCCAATACTTCGGTGCCGGATGCCCGGTTGCGGCGATAAAAGCCGCATATTGGGCGTTGGTCACAGGATAGCGATCCATATAGAAAGCCGGAAGCGAAACAGCGTGCTGAGGCTGTTCGGCGTGGAAAAAATCGGCAGCGAGCCGGTCATCCTTGTCAATCAAAGCGGCAGTTTGTGCGGGTGTACTTCCCATGAGAGAACTCCCAGCTGGAATCAGCACCATCTCACTACTGTCTGTGTCATTGACGATGACAAGCAGGCGTTCAGTGAACCCTGCCTCCGTGGGAGTGAAAAAACAGATGCTCAAGCAGATAAAAATTAGTTTGCTTCTGATCCATGGGCGAGTTGTTTTGCGTTTCACATCCATAAGATTATTTTAACATTTTCGGTATTTATTGTCAAAAAAGAAGGACGGCGTTTCCTCTTTTTCCGTTGACGAGATCCGTCAAATATACTATGATATTCTGCACTCCAATACAACGCGCGTTTGATGGATGAGACGATGAAAATCAACACTGTCAATAAATTTCTACTCATCTCAGTTGATTGCTGGCGGTTCGATGCACTCAGTCGGACGAATCCCCTTTTTAATACGCCGAAGTTCGATCTGCTAACCAAGGATTTCTCGTTTGCTGAAAAGTTTTTTGTGTCGGCACCAGCGACCCGTCCGTCTCATACCTCCTATTTTACAGGCCTCTACCCCTTTGAACACGGTCTCTACGGACAGAGTTATCTCAAGATGTTCGAGGGGATTCCAAACCTATTTCAGATATTCAGTGATGCCGGCTATCATATCACGAGCCGTTCGGAACGTCCCGATGTGTTCCGCTTCCTCGACTATGAGCCATTTATTACAGAGGTCGATCCGAATGCAGAAGCACAACATCTCGGTTCGCTTGAGAACCTAATCCAACGGCTCAAGCAGCCTTCGGACGTGCCGCAATTTTGTTTCCTGCATTTCTGGTACGCACACGCTGAATACGGCATGAGCGGGATTCCGGGCGCGTCAAGCTTCGAGTATCTTGTTGATAACAGTAGGACGGATGAGGCGTTACGTATCTATTATGCCGCTGCGACGCATGTCCTGGAATTTAAGTTGGTCGAAATTCTGAAGCAACTTCAACTCTCAGAATGGGCGGTCTTCATCTTCGGGGACCACGGTGAAGGTATCTGCGATGAGATTATAAACCACGGTGCCACGCTCCATCAGAATGTGCTACACGTCCCGCTGTTAGTACATATTCCCGGCACAACGAATTTGGAATTCCCGGATCCACCCATTTCAGCGATTGATCTGTTCCCGACAATCACGAACCTTGCGGGTATTGATGTCAACTATCACGGATATGGACAAGATCTGTTATCTCCATCGGAAATTAATGACGATCGATTGGTCCTGTCGGAATTGGACACTCGCTTCGGGATCAGATTTCTCAACAAAAACAACTTGGAGATGCCACACCACCGCGTAACTTCTCGGACAACGGTTGATAACACAGAGATTAATAGGTTTTCGGAAGGAGTTCAACTCTGGTCGCTAACGGATGGTGAATATCTTTATCGTGAAGATGAAAATACGGGTGAGTTTGTGTATCGGGATGTGTTGAGCGGCGAAGATCTCACCTGCGAAGACCCAGACCGTTTCCGCAACGCGTATGACGAAATCCTGATGAACTCTAATTACCAGCACTTGCAAGCACAAGAATCTACGGTTGAGGAAACAGAGATTCTGGAAGATAGATTACGGGATCTCGGATATGTTGAGTAGGTTCAACGTTTACACTTGCGCGCCGTCAAGCGCGCTACTTCTAAGGAAAGGAAATTCTAAAAATGGCATTTACATTTGACCACGTCCATCTTCGGTGCGAGGACTTGGACAGAACAATCAGTTATTACGAAAATATGTTTGACGGCAAGGTCTTAGAAACAGTTGATGTCGGCAGATTAGAAGTCGTCCGTATGGAGATCGGCGGGGAACGGATATTCCTCTCCTCTAAATTAGAGGACATGGAGGTAGAAGATACCAGCGGCAATCCACGCTGGGGGCTCTTCCAACTTGCTTTCACTGTAGAAAACCTCGAGGCGACCGTCGAAGAACTCCAGGCGAAAGGCGCAGAACTCGACTATCTGCTACCTGAAATCAAAAGGGCGTTCTTTAACGGACCTGACAACGTTCATATCGAACTCATTGAGAGGTAATCGTTCTCAGAAACCGTACCCTCGTCCTAATACCATTTCTAAAAGTTTATCTCGCATTAACCGAACCGACTCACGTCACACCCAGTAGGTGCGGTTTCTAACCGCACCGAGCAGTGCTGAAAAATAGCCAACCTTTTAAGAGGAATTATCAATTAGATAGGACTTACGCACTCCCCTGGTAGGTGCGGTTTCCAACCGCACCGAACCCTGTTAGAAAGTGCCTTCACCATATCAAAATAGGCGTTCTGACCCAATTTTGCGTAAGTCCTGTTAGAATTGGTATAACAAATCGTGTTGGGTGAGGTCCTGTGCCTCACCCTTCTCTGTATCTGTCTATAGTGTATCGGTAATTAGCATCAAAAATGTTTAGGGTTTTTCCGAACTCACATTAGAATTATGATAGAAAAAGAATTTAGAAACGAAGATCCGCCCGGTAAGATTATTGCCCTTGTATTGTCTACCATTTCTCTCTACGGTGGGAATTCGCTCGCCGTTAAAATCAGTTTGCAAGGCATTCCGCCCCTGAAAATGGCATTTCTTCGTTATATATTAGGGGCTTTTGCTGTTGGTGGTGTGGGCTTTTTCCAGGGAATGTCGATGCGGTTGCGTTTTGAAGAAGTGCGCCGGTTGTCCGTCGTTGCGGTATTGCACGCATTTCATACCGTTCTGTTGAACATCGGCACTGAGCTCACTATCGCTTCTCGCTCAACCATTTTTTTCGCGCTTTACCCAATTTTTACTGTTGTATTCGGGCACTTTTGGCTTCCGGACGATCGGCTCTCTGTTAGGAAGATATTGGGGGTTCTCTCTGCCTTTGGTGGTGTCATTGCAGCTATCGCGCCGAACCTACGAGGCGGTGGCACCTTGGAGTATCTCAGCGGAGACCTGATTGTGACACTGGCTGCCTGTCTCTTTGGACTCCGCATTACACTCACGAAGGTGTTTGTTCAAGACATTTACCCGCACCGACTCCTCGTCTGGTTGTTAGGTTTAAATATTCCCTGTTTTCTGGTTTTAAGTTATTTCTTCGAGCGTGGGAAACCAATTGCATTGACGTTGGCAAACGGAGCAGGCATGCTCTATCAAGGCTGGATACTCACCGGTTTCTGCTTTTTGACGTTGACATGGGTGCTAAGAAAATACAAAGCGAGCAAATTGACAGTCTTGTATTTTTTCATGCCTGTGTCCGGTGTATTATTTAGCAACCTGCTTTTAGGCGACGAACTGCCGTTGAGTGTATTAGCAGGAACTGTATTGATAGCAGGAGGCATTTATCTTGTAAATCTGAGGCGTTAAAGAAAGAAACCTTGACAACCAGTAATAAAATAGATTATAATTAAAGGAACTTCTATAATATACGGAGGTAACAGCCGTGCGAAAAATTGCTATTCCTTTTTTCCTGATAATGTCGATATTGCTGCTGTGTCAGGTGAGCAACGCGGCACTCCTCATAGCAGACGACTTTGATGGTAAACTCAATAATAAATACTGGAAGGGCCAAGATGAGTCCTGGGATGTGAACAAAGGTCATCTGGAAATCCACAGAGTTGGCGGAGACGGCAACGGTGAAATCGATTTTGGATACGGATTGATAGAATTTGAAGATTTCGGGCTCCGTTTCGATTTTCATCTGCTCGTCGATCCTTTTGCCAGTAAGATGGAACTCCTGTTTCGGGCAAACATAGATTACCACTTCTATCAACTGATTATCACACCCGCGGATGGCGCAGGTCGTCCGAATTCGGCGCGCTGGTACAAACGTGAAGGCAACGATCGGGGCACCTGGAACGAGTATCGCGAACTCAGAGCCGAATTCCCGTTCGAGGTCCTATCAAAACAGTGGTATACGATTGCACTGCTTGGAGATGGGAACAACTTTGAACTCTACATCAAAGAACAAGGGGCACTTATCTTTGATAAGGTCATTGAATGGTCGGATCCGAAAAACCTTCATCCGAAAGGTGTTCTCGGAATTCACACCAATCAGCTCCAACACTACTATATTGATAACCTCTATCTTTATGACAATCCGCGCGAGATTAACCTCGCTGTTGAACCCGAAGGTAAACTTGCCCTCACATGGGCAAGCCTCAAACGGTAGCGTTCAGTTTCAAGAAAACACAAACCCCTAAACTTCGTTCTAAAAAGGAGGCTCAATCGCCGTGAAACAACTTTTCCTAATCTCAGTGCTCAGCCTATCGCTTTTCGCGCTTGCTTTGACAAGTGGGTTTGCAGCAGACCTCGCCCTCTATTCGGGGCCCACGAACTCCGGCTGGATTTCACAAGACGCTGCTATTGCAAACGCTGATGCAATCATGAATGACGACCGAATGCAAGCCATTTTCGAGAGTATTGAAAACTACGGAGATGGCGACGAGGTCGGTTCGGATTCCCCGTTAGGACAATGGATGATAGCGCACACCGGGAATGGACAGCAAGATGTCTTTATTGCTGCGTCCGGAACGGCACCAAGCGCGGTCTATCAATTCCCAAACGTAGATCCGGACGGCTCCAATATCGAAAATTTCATTGAAGATGGAAACGTCTTCATTAACGTAGCAGACTGGCTCCTGTATATGAGTTATGAAGGCGGCACGCGGAGTGCCGATAACGGCGCAGCAGGCGCTGCGAACGTCTTTGACATCGACGGTCTCAGCTTCGGCAACCGAGGGGGACCGCAGGTACCCACAGCCGATGGGGAAACATACATCCCATCGTTGGAGGGATTTCAGTCAGATAGACCGTGGCATCTCGAACAGTTTGACGGCACCGATTGGGAAGTCACGGCTTTCGCGCTCTCAGACGATGATCCCAACACTGCTGACCCGGCAGTCGCTGTCAATACAACTTATGGCGGCGTTATCGCCGCGATGTGGCAGAAAGCACAACCGGATTGGGAAGGAGATGACCCGCGCGCAGGCGGCGTTATCGAATTTATCGCCAACTGGCTCATGGAACACGGAAGTATCGCAACACCGGTAGAGGCACAAGACAAAATAGCGACAACTTGGGGCAGGATTAAATCCGGTCAATAGTTGTTTTTTATAGGACTTATGCATGCCATTGGTAGGTGCGGTTTCCAACCGCACCCGGATTTTCCGATAGAAAGTGCCTTTATCATATCAGAATGCACGTTCTGACCCAATTTTGCGTAAGTCCTACTTTCAAATAACTGGGACAGCGCACAGACGCGCTACCCGCATAACAATTCACTCACATACTGATGGCAACCAAAAAGGAGGTTTTGCACATCATGAAAGTCTATGTAGGTATAGCCCTATTCGCTCTTTTGAGCTGCGTGGGTATAGTTTCAGCCAACGACCTGGCGTTTTACTCAGGACCGACCAATCCGGGTTGGATCTCTGACGGCGCAGTCGCCGAAAATGTCAGGGCAATCAAAGACGATCCTGGTGTTAAGGCACTGTTTAACAGCATCGAAGATTTCGGTGATGGCGATGAAGAAGGCGACAACTCGCCGCTCGCCCAATGGTGCGTAGCGCACACAGGCAACGGGCAACAAGACGTTATTATTCTCGCTTGTGGCACGACACCAAGCGCGCTTTATCCGTTCCCAAACAAAGAGCCGGATGGTTCAAATGTAGAAAACTTCATCGAGGAAGGCAACGTCGTCATTAACGTGGCAGACTGGATCTTCTACATGAGTTATGAAGGCGGCGTGCGGAGTCCAGATAACGGGGCAGCAGGTGCCGCGAATGTCTTTGATATTCCTGGGTTAAGCTTCGGCGACCGGGGTGCTAATTTTGAAGCAACCGACCTCGGTAAAAAGGTCATTCCTTCGTTCAAACCGTATAAATCCACCCGTCCGTGGCATCTTGAACAGTTCGACGGTTCGGATTGGGATGTCGTCGTTTTTGCCGAAGCAGATAAGAACACGGCAGATCCAGCCGTTGCAGTCAGTAAGACCCCCGGCGGAGATGGAACGGGTATGATTGCAGCGATGTGGCAAGCAGCAGCACCCGTTTGGGCTGATAAACCCGATATTCGAGGCGTTGGCGTCGCTGAATTCATTAACAACTGGCTTGCGGATGAAGGTTCGTTCGATGTTCAAGCCAAAAACAAGTTAGCAACAACTTGGGGCACACTCAAGCAGACTCGCTAATTTCGCATATCTTACCGTTGAGATAGCATTGCGTTGTCTTGACATCTACTATAAAAAAATGCCTCTGTGCTGTTCAAGTAGTGCAGAGGCATTTCTTTTTTAGAGTTGCATATAGTCAGAAAAGTAGTATAATACCATTTCTAAAAGTTTATCTCGCATTAACCGAACCCACTCACACCACACCCGGTAGGTGCGGTTTCTAACCGCACCGAGCATCGCTGAAAAATAGTCAACCTTTTAAGAGGAATTATCAATTAGAATTGGTATAATGGTAATAAAAAATGTTTTTTTTCAAATTATGCACCCTTTCCGCTCTAAAATTGTGTCTTTAAACAATGTAGCATAGACTGTGAGTCTGTGCATCTTCTTCTGTAGCATAGTTTCCTATGAAGTTATGCCTTCCGGAGGGTCATCCGATGAAACATACGACACTAAAACTGTTTTTCGTTATCGTCTCGGTCGCGCTGTGCCAGTCCGTGTGTCCAAGCTTCGTAGATGCCGCGACGACCAGAGAAATCGTCTTTACATCAACCCGAGATGGAAATAAAGAAATTTACGTCATGAATTCTGATGGGAGCAAGCAGGTCAATTTAACGCGACATCGCGCTGACGATTTTGATCCGACTTGGTCGCCGGATAGAACACGGATCCTGTTTGTTTCGGACCGCGCCGCGCGGGTACGCGATCTGTATCTCATGGACGCAGACGGAACAAATGTCCGACGCGTCTTTCGTCGCATAAAACACAGAGAGCAGCCGACATGGTCCCCTGATGGAAGATTTATTGCGTATGTAACCCCTGAAGAGAATGCTATAAAAATTGCCACAGCAACCGGACACGCTGAGAGACATTTGACATTGACAAGCTGGGGAGGTGTTAACCCAGAATGGTCTCCTGACGGTTCAGAAATTGCTTACGATTGGAAAGGGAGTGGCAACATGCGGCTTATTAATGTGAACACCAAAGCTCCGCGCGTGCTGCTGCCAGAACTGAAGAAATTTGTGAGGTGGCAGCCTGCTTGGTCGCCTACCGGAGACAGGCTCGCTTTTGCCGCCCTCAAGTGGCCCGAAAATCACGTGGGAGCCCTGAGAGTAGACGACAAGTTGTCGCTTTACATCGCCAACCGAGATGGTACCCGGGTAAAGCACCTTGTTAAAGAACCGATTGTCAACCATCCCACTTGGTCTACAGACGGCAGTGAGATTCTCTATGAAAAACGCTTTGACGATGCCCGAAGAGAGCGACAACTCTTTAAGATTAGCGTGGAAGGCGGTAGGCCACAGCAACTCACAAGTAAAGGCAGCAATTACCAAGCGGATTGGACACCTGATATCTCCCCATTGCCCGTTGAACCCGCAGCATCTTCATTGACAACGGTATGGGGAAAAATGAAGCGCGAATAGTATCATGAACACCGATTAGACATTCAAGTTGCTGCTATCGGATATGGCGATAGAGCCTCGCAAGCTTCCCTGGCGAAACGCCGACAAAATAGAGCAAAGTCATAAGCCAGTTGTTCAGCGTTGTTCTAACAATCCCTCTTGCTTCCCAACGCCGGGCAGATATATGGATATAGGGCGTAAGCAGCGTTGTCTTGCCGAGTCGCCGTAGCTTCCTTGAAAATTCCATTTCCTCGAAAATCGGTACATTTGGAAAACCCCCAATTTTTTCAAAATCCGTTCGTGTGAGGAAAATGCCGCTATCCCCATAAAACACCCTCAGATACCTGCCTCGGATGTCGCCAGCTATTTCAATGAGGCGATATAGCACACTCTTTCCATCAATCTTCTGACGAAACCCTCCACCGACATAACCCGAAGAGAGTGCCCACACTACCGCTGCCAATGCTCCCGATTCAAGCCAAATATCGGCGTGCAAGAAAATCAGAATCTCACCTGTTGCCGCCGCTGCCCCCGCATTCAACTGCTTTGCCCTACCACGCTCAGATGTAATCACTCTCCCATATTTTTCTGCGATACCCACCGAAGCATCCGTACTCCCACCGTCAACAACAATAAGTTCGTGAGATCCCATTTCTGGCTGAAGCTGGGAGAGCGTTTTTTCCAGAATCTTCGCCTCGTTCAGAATCGGCATAATCACCGAAATTTTCTGTAATGTCTCCATCGCGAACTAAAGCGGCGTTTTTAAAAACTGGTTTAGTGCAAGTATCGGAAAGACAGACGCATAAATCGGATCGGCATATCCACCAATAATCTCCCAATAGATACCGACAGACTGCTCGGGCCATGAACCGTCTTCCCGTTGATCTTTGAGCAAAAAGGCGATACCGTCTTGAACCGCACGCCTCTCTGGCGCAGCAAGTAGCAGGGAGTATGTGCTCCACGCCGTCTGTTCCACTGTGCTTTCAGTCGGGTTTCCGAACATATCTTCCCCCCAACCACCATCTGCGTTTTGACTGCGCGCCAACCATTCAACACCGCGCTGGACTTCAGGTACATCCTTCAGACCGACCTTGACAAGTGCGATAATAGCGCACGCCGTCCCGTAGGTATTTTTCGCTAACCAGAGGTCCCCCCAATAGCCTTCTCGATTAATTTGCTTGCGAAGCCAGTCGATGCCTCGCCCCATCTCCCGACGCATATCGAGTTTATCCGCAACATCACTCCGCTCCAATTCAAAGAGTGCTTCAATTGCATGTGCCGTGATACTCACGCATCCAACATCTCCCTGTCCGGGTTGATAGGTGCTCCATCCGCCATCGCGGCTTTGCTGCGTCTTTAGCCATGAAACACCCCGGCGAATCGAATGATCTAAAGCACCTCGGTCAACCGCTGGACTCACACGAAGCGAACGGATGAGTGCTAAAGTGCCGAGCGCGGTATCGTCGGCATCGCTTGGAAGTGTGCTATCGTCCAATCCAGAGAATGCCCAACCCCCATCAGCATTTTGATGTTGAACGAGCCACTGTGCGGCGCGCCCCACCTCATCGGTGAGCTCAAGATTCAGCGGCGCGGTCCCATCATTTACAGAACCCAACTCCGTCAGCGTCATAATGCTTAAAGCAGTATCCCAAACATTCAAGTTCAACGCCTCTCTGCACCCACCATCAGGATTTCTGGTGGTCCGAAGCCAGTCAATACCACGCTGGATAAACGCGGCGGTACCTTCGTCGGGTTCCCACTTTTTCTCCAATTCAATGAGTGCCAAAACGGAAAGTGCTGTGATATAGTTCACGCGAAACCAACTGCCATCACTCAGGACACGCGATTTCAGCCAAGCAACGAGCGACGCAATCATCTCAGGACGACGCGTGGCGTTTAGTTCAATTAAAATAAAAACAGGAACAAGCGTATGCTGTTCAGCGATGAAGAGGGCATCAAACATTGGGGTATTGAACAACGCCACAGGCGGCAAACGATGCCGTGGCGGTTTCAATCGACTGCCAAGGAACGGAATCTTCGTCAATTGTCTGGCAAGTCTCATAAGGGGTAGCGCATTTTCTGAGAGTGTAAGCTCGTTCCAATCGAACTGATCAAAAGCCGCATAGGCTAATTTGACCAGGGCGAGATGGGGCGGGAGTTTTGGGACAGACGCAAGCAGATCCTGGAGGGACGGGTCTGACGAACGTAGGTGAATCTGTTCCAGAATTAAACGGGCAAACCGGGTCGCTTCAGCGTTGGATATCCTCGCCGTATCCAACCCCCAATACCCCTCTTCGTTCCGATTCGCGACAAACCATTCGGTGAGATTCGGGTCCGGCGTTTCACCTTGCGCAAGTTGAATCCAAGCATACGCACAAGTCGGGAAGGTACTTGAGGAAAGTTGCCCCTCAAAAACACCTTCTTCGCGTTGTTGTGCGAGCAAAGCGGCAACCCCGCGTCCTAAAGCAGATATAACTTGTTTTTTCATGATTTCCCATCGTAGGTTTTGACGTATATGGTAAACTTGAAAACTATGGTGGATCCTAAAAATAAATACACACTTTCGCCCCAGGCCCGGTAGGTGCGGTTTCTAACCGCACCGTTGCAAAGTGTCCAGTTAATTCTAAAATCTACCATAGTTTAGCATACAAACACCATAAACGTCAAATTTTTAGATAAGAACCAGGGCCGTTTAGTTTTACATATTTACTTTAAAAATCTTACTATAGTTTGGACAATTTCTGCGAGGCCAATGCTCATTTTCAAAGCACTTCTGATTTTTCTTCAAGTGTCATACAAAACCCAACTCAGAGAAAAATAAACGCAAATGGAACAAAACGCAAGCCCCCGGTGAATGCCACACGCGCATTCATACCGTTGATTCCGGGGCGGAATGTTTATAGAAACGATACCTCCCCCAGGATCCAAGCCCCAGCGGGGCGATATGTGTATCCCGTTTAAAATTGTCCAAAGTTTAGTAAATATTTAGACAAAGTTTGCGCTACAATCGTAGAGTTCTGCAAATCCTTGAATCTGATCTATCCTGATTCTGACAACCTCCGCTGACCGCTAAATCGGTAGGCGAGGTTTCCCAACCTCGCCAGTTCGCAGCCTACAAAATCTACGATAAAGCCTCCGACAAAAAAACTTGACTTTTTCCGCACCATTAGGTATCATAATTTTTTAAGTAGGCAGTCATCACAAAATCCGATAAATCCCGCCTCTATTATCCCAGTTCGGAGAGGAGACCAATATGGCAGAAACGGTACAAACGTATTTTACTACCGAAACCAGCAGTAAACCAACTAACACCAACTTCCAAAGCATACTGGATTACATCCGCGAAAAAGCCCGATCTGAACGCCAAAAAGGTGAGCTTTTCGAGCAGTTGATGCAGCAATATTTCAGCGAAGACCCCGATTACAAAGACCAATTTTCCAAAGTCTATCTCTGGAAAGAGTGGGCACCACTCCAACCAGAATTTGATGGCACTGATATAGGCGTTGACCTCGTTGCCCAAAAACACAATGGCGAATTTTGCGCGATCCAGTGTAAATGCTATGCCCCTGAAACTCGGATTTCCATGGGCGATCTCAATTCATTTCTCTCTACAGCCTCCCTACCCGCTTTTGCCGACAACACTCGAATTCTCGTAAATACCGGTGGTGAACTGGGACCGAATGCGCTCAGATTGATACAACCATTGGGAAACAAGTTTCGCATTGTTCGCTTTAGTGAGCTTGAAGACAGTCCGTTTGATTGGCCCGACCTAAGCCTACAGGATCCCGAACAACTCACCTATAAACAGAGACGCTTCCATCTCAAGGATCATCAAAAAGAGGCATTTGACGATGTTATCAACGGCTTTAAAGAATCAGATCGCGGCAAACTGATTATGGCGTGCGGCACCGGCAAGACTTTTACAGCACTCAGAATTGCTGAGCACATCGCGGGAACCGAGGGCAGAGTACTATATCTCGTGCCTTCTATCAGTCTACTTTCACAAGCGATGCGAGAATGGTCAGATCAACGAAGTATACCACACAGTTATATCGGTATCTGCTCCGATACAAGTGCCGGCAAGACAAGCGAAGATGCCTCCATTCAGGAACTCAAGATTGACGTAAACACAGATCCTTCATTAATCCTCCATACGCTACAGAACCCCGACAGCAGTAAAATGACAGTTGTTTTCTGCACATATCAGTCGCTACCACTCATTGAGGAAGTGCAGAACAATGGCGCACCTCAATTTGATATTATCTTTTGTGATGAAGCACACAGAACCACCGGTGTCGATAAGCCTGGAGATAGAACCTCACCGTTCGTGCTCGTTCACGATGAAAATCGTATCCGCGCCAGTAAACGCCTCTATATGACTGCCACGCCAAAACTTTATACCGAAAGTGCAAGAACCAAGGCAGCAGACTATAATATTGACGTGTTCTCTATGGATGACGAGGAAAAATACGGACCACAGTTTCACCGGCTTCCCTTCTCCAGAGCCGTTGAGATAGGTGAACTCTCCGACTACAAAGTCGCTATCTTTGGCATATCTGAATATGAAGTCAATTCGGCATTAGCAGGCAACACTGGCAGATACGGTAGCGAAATCAACATCAACGATGCCACGCGAATCATCGGGTGTTGGCGCGCATTGCAAAACCCTGAAAACAAGAAGAAAGATGACGAAACGCTTCAACCCTTGAGACGCGTTATCGCATTCACAAACAGAATTGACGAGTCAAAGGCTTTGGCGCACTATTGGAATAATATTATTGAGGATGCCATTGAAAAACTACCCGAAGATGAACATCCGACTAACTTTAAATGCGAAACCAAGCACGTTGACGGAACAGACCACGCATTGAATCGAAGAGCACGCCTGGATTGGCTAAAAGGTGATGTTGATGGGGTTTGCCGTATTCTCTCCAATGCAAGATGCCTCTCGGAAGGGATTGATGTTCCTGCCCTCGATGCCGTGATTTTCTATAAACCCCGAAAGTCCCATATTGACGTTGTTCAAGCAGTGGGGCGCGTTATGCGGAAGGTACCGGGAAAGCAATTCGGTTATGTCATATTGCCCGTCGCTATCCCCGACGATAAAGACCCCGCTGAAGCTCTTAATGACAATGAAAGGTTCTCGAATGTCTGGAGCGTTCTGAACGCGCTCCGTTCACATGATGACAGATTTGACGGTAAAATCAACAGTGTTGACTACAATAAAGAACTACCGGATTCTATTGTCATCGGCGGCAAAGGAGATGGTGACTCCGATTGGGTTGGCGAACAACTCTCACTTTTACCAATTGAAATTCCTGTTGAAGCGATACTCTCAAAAATCGTAGAGAAGTGTGGCGACAAGCGATACTGGGAGAACTGGGCGAAGGATGTTGCCGAGATTTTTGACCGACTTGTGGACCGCGTTCAAAATCTATTGGATGATCCTGAAAACGATGCGTTGAGCGAGTGGTTTGAAAGTTTCCACGCTGAGTTGAAAAAGACTATCAACACATCGATCACCCGCGACAATGCCATTGATATGATGGCACAGCACATCCTGACTAGCCCCGTTTTTGATGCACTTTTTGAAGACTACGACTTTTCATCTGGTAACCCTGTTGCGATTGCATTGAATACCCTACAAAAGGATTTTGTGGAATTCGGTCTTGAGAGCGAGACACGTGATTTGCAAGGGTTCTATGACAGTGTGCGGACGCGTGCCAATGGGGTCAAGAGTAGTGAAGGGCGGCAGGCGGTGCTATCAGATCTCTACGAGCAGTTTTTCAAAAAAGCACTAAAGAAAGAATCTGAACGGCTCGGTATTGCTTATACCCCCATTCCGCTTGTGGACTTCATCTTGCATAGTGTCAATGACATCTTACAAGAGGAGTTTGGAAAAACCATCAGCGATGAAGGTGTCCATGTACTTGATCCATTCACCGGCACCGGCACATTCATTGTGCAGCTCCTACAATCTGGACTTATCCGGCACGAAGATCTCGATCGGAAATACCGTGAAGAACTCCACGCAAACGAGATCCTCTTACTTGCCTACTACATCGCATCTGTCAATATTGAATAGGACTTACGCAAAATTAGAAAATGAGTTGATATATTCTCAGTCGTCGCTTA
>JAPPII010000044.1 GCA_028820845.1 Candidatus Poribacteria bacterium | reverse complement strand
AAATCTCCAAAAAGTCAACAACTTTATCCTAAACTCAACATTGAAAGACTACTAGTGCTGGTACTACGCTTGGGAAGAATGCCTTTGCTATTTATGAGATGCCCACAGCAGGGAGTGCTAACAATGGAATAACTGATCCAGCTGCGGCAGATGCTGGTTATGCGATACAGACAGCAGCCTCAGGTGATTTCGGAGCTACCGAAGGAGGTTTTCCAGACCTCAACAGTCTTTTTGAATTCGGTGGCACGATTGAACTCCTGCTTGGGGCAGCGGATTCAGTTACTGACGCGGCTCTTAAAACAGCACCTGCGAATTATCGCCTCGCTATCACCGAGATTATGTGGGGCACCAATGCTAGCAATGCTGCGACTACTGCAGGCGATCAGTGGATTGAAATCTACAACGCCGGTGATGCCCTGTTAGCTGCCGATGAGGTTCGTCTTGTGTTCACCTCAAACGTACGACTGGATCGCCTGGGTGACGAGTTGACGGATGACGATGTGGCGGGTCTCACAGCAGATGCCACCTATACCGTCGTTGACCGTGTGAGTGTCATCAACCGTTTCGGTTCGAGATAGGCACCGAAAGGTATGAGTGGTCGGACAGTCGCGTCTACCGATGGCACGCAGCCCGTGCAAAATCTGGTTTCGATGTACCGTAAACGTAGCACGAACGCTGCGAAGACGATGTACAAGTACAAAGCTGGTGCGCCCGATGGCGACAAGTTCGCTGACGGCACCGATGCAGGTCAGTGGATTAAATCTATTGGACGTCTGAATATGTCCGGTAATTACATCGGTACACCCGGTGCGGTTCAGCAGGATGACGGTGGTCAAGTCGTCTCAGCAAAGGCTCCTGCCTCGCTTCCCGGCACTGCTATAGTCATCAACGAGATTTACAACTCAGCGGGTCTGCAGTGGGTTGAGCTTTACAACACCGGCTCCGGCACTGTGAACGTCAAAAATTGGGAACTCGAAGCGGTAACCCCGAAAGACGGCGATGCTTCGGGCACCATCCAGCGGGTCTTTCGAGTGAACGACAAGGATACGAACATTCCCGCCGGTGGTTTCTTGGTCATCACCAACCGCGATCCAGCGGATACCATCTTAGCAGGGGGCGACGATCTGCGGGATACGAACAACGACAAGTTCAACGCAGGTGCGAGCCATCTGTATGTCATAGAGAACGATAGTGATGACAAGTGGATGCCAGAGAAGGGTTTCCTATTGGTTTTGAGAAACGGCAACGATAAGGACAATCACGAGAAGATTGTAGACATCGCCGGTAACGCCCTTGATAAGGTCATAAGCGACTCGATCGTGACGGATGTTTGGCCCCTGCGGGGTTGGACGGTTCCGGGGGATCGTCTTGATAATAGTTTCGGTAATGCTGCGAATAGTCTCGGTCGGAACACGGGTAAGACTTATGCCCGTGACGGTGCCGATGAAACTAACGGCAACCGTCTCCACAAAGACCACTGGATTGATAACGGTGCCGGTCCCGTCGGCGGTCTCGGTTATGATCCGGGTGTTGATCTGGCAATCGCTCCAGGAACACCGGGGTATGCCAACAACGCTCAGAAAGCGAATCCTGCTGACATCACAGGTGAAGTCGTCATCAGTGAGATTATGTATGATCCGGGTGCCAACGGCAATCTCGTGCAGTGGATTGAACTCTACAACTCTTCGATGACACAATCCGCGCTTCTCAACGGCGATTGGGAACTGGAGATTCGCAACATTGATACGGATGTCGAGTCCTACGTCGATGCGAAGTTCAAGTTTGAAAATGCCGTGATTCTGCCGAACCAGACATTGTTATTGGTCTCAGACCGTAGCAGTGCGAGTGATGTTCCGAGCAATCGGGTCTATAACCTATATCAGCGACACCGCAGTGAGTTGGGTCTCTCGGCACGGAAGAGCATTCTCTTGAGCAGCGTCGGTTTCCATCTCGAACTCCGGTATAAAACCACCGTCGTAGATGAAGCCGGTAACGTCATGCTTGATGGTCCGCGTCGGAGCGTGATGTGGGCATTGCCGGAGATGAATGGCGATATGCGCTATTCGCTCCTGCGTGGCTTTGGCACAAAGGCGTTTGACGGCACCGCGGATATGGCGAATGATGGCACGATGGCATCCTCGTGGATACCCGCACAGAGCGTCGGGAGCTACTACGGACACCGTGATGATGTCGGATCACCCGGACATCGGGAAGGTTCTCCCTTACCCGTCTCACTCTCCAGTTTCCGTCCCGTTCGCGACAAAGCCACAGGTCAAGTCGTGATTACATGGGTCACCCAGTCTGAGTTGAACAATGCTGGATTCAATATCCTGCGGAGTGAAACCAAAGACGGTGCGTTCCAGGTCATCAACGTCAAAGGCATTGTGCCCGGACACGGCACCACTTCTGAGAAGCATGTGTATACCTACACAGATACAACTGCGAAATCCAACGTTGTTTACTACTACCAGATTGAGGATGTCTCGTTGGACGGCAACCGGACAACCTTGCGCACGACACACTTACGTGGAAACGTCAGTGCGGGTGGTAAACTCACAACGCGTTGGAGTGAGCTAAAATCGTCTGGCAAATAGGTCGGACACATAGGTTGTTCAGGGATGAAACAATTGAACTAACCTAAACCAAAAACAGGGACTCCCGGCTTCGGTTGGGAGTCCCTGTTTTTTTGTTTTTGGATGGCACAACCTAAAAGGTTATGCTACAAAATACATAGATCGAGGGCGCAAACTGAAAGTTTACGCTACAAAACGTGCGATAAATCGCACTACTACGAACCGATCTCCTGTTTGTAGTAGGGCAATTTATTGCCCATCAATTACCGAAGGCGTTTACCAGTCAATATCATCAAGCGTTTCAGCTTCAAGGGCCTTTTCAAATAACGCATCAAGCTGCGAGATGTGGTGCATCGCAGTAATATGAGAGACAAGGGATTCGGGAACGTCCCCAAAGTCGCGGCGCAGGAGCTTGAGAATAGCATCCCGCTTTGCAAGCACCTGTCCTTGTTCCATACCGCGTTCCATACCGCGTTCCATACCGCGTTCCATACCGCGTTCCATACCTTGTTCAATGCCTTGTTGCAAGTAGTGTTCAGCCATCGTTTGCATGAGGGTTACCTCCTCTTGAGAAAGATTCAAAGTCTTTTGGTGTTCAGCAACAACCCGATCTAAATCCGCACGCTCCCCAACAGAACGCTTGTAGAAAACCAGTAAGTGAAGATAGTGCAACGCTTGCACCCACGCAGCACGCTCCGACTCCGTTAGACCACTCAGATGATCCCCTAACGTCTCTAAGACTGATACGAATACAGAACGATCCGGCGTGTCCGCACGTTTGAGGACTGTCATTAACCACCCAAACGGCCCCTCCGCCTGCAGTAAGTCCGCATCGGGTTCGCTCTGGATGCCCAGAAACAACGTTTCAAAACTCGGAACAAATCGACGCAAGGGTTCCGGCACATCCATCAACGTCTCCATTGAAATCATGGAGTGCCATTCTGCTTTTCCTGTATAAAATACAACAGGGATGATCGGACGAAAGCGCCACTGACTTTTCGGGACACCCTCAGCGACCCACTGCTGCCGTTGGTCATCCCAGATGTGATACATATACGATAACATCCGAAATCCCATCACGGGGTCTACCGTGGACTGATGTTCAATGAGTATGTAGATCATCACCTCTGTTTCATCAGTATCTCGAAACGGCAAAAGGAAAACCAGATCGGACTCTTGTTCGCGCAGGTTATCTGCGATGAAGGTCGTGTTGACGCGCTGGATTCTACTGAAGTCAAGGGACTCGACGAGGTCTTTGCCGATAATTTGCAGGAGTCCCCGGAGGTTCTCTCGGTTCGATAACAGCCATTTCGCACTTCTATCTGCGAACTGTCCCAGGGAGTCCATGAAAAAAGTGAGGATTTCATTGAAGTCTGCCATATACGGGTATTATACACGCTTTTGTGGGGTAATGCAACTAATTTGGATCCGGACGCCCGAACTTGTTCGGGAATGTTTCCATGAACCCCGCCCCCAACAAGTTGGTGCCCTTGGATACGCAAACTAACAGTTTGCGGTACGGTTATCACAGAAATCAAATAATCACAAATATCACAGTTCAGACAATTAACCCATAACCCTCCAGCACCGCGCGTTTTCCGCATAAAATAGCCGAAAAACGCAAAAAATATGTAATTTTGAGAAAAAATGCTAAATTTCAGGATAAATTACTGATTTTTTTTGATTTTTTTTGTAATTTTTCTTTGTTTTTTCGTATTATACCGTATAATTAACCCATAATGAAGTTGGGAAGTTTAACAACTTCAAAATACTGCTGAGGCGGAAGCCCCAGCAGAAGGTTAGGTTCAAACGGAAGAATTCGTATACGAATCCCTGGATACGTGTTCTTATTTTTCGGAGGGTTTTCGGTAAAATAATGAAAGGATAATAGAGGGACCCAATCTCCCTCTT
>JAPPII010000043.1 GCA_028820845.1 Candidatus Poribacteria bacterium | reverse complement strand
CAAGTTGGACAGTCTTGGGCGCACTATATGTGTATAGTGATTTCGCACTCTCTGATGGTAATTTTTTTGTCGGTAACACCGGAGACGACTACGGAAATATTCTTACAGGGGTGAATCATGTCGGTGCAAACGGAAATAACGTGTTGCATTGGCGACTTAATTTTAACTTTGGCTACTATTTTTAGTCGGTTGCGCAACCTTCGACTGTCGGCACGCTTTGGGAATGTACTTCCCTCCGCGCACGGTTTAAAAACCGCTAACTCAATTCTAAAAGGAGAATTTTGACAATGCACGAAGAAGGAAAACACCACCAGAACGACACCAAGATATTTGGGCTGACCCCGGTTTTTCTCGTTTCCTCAATCGCTATCGTCATTTTTGTCGTCGGTTCCCTCGTGTTCAGGGAAGGTGCAACACACCTTTTCGGTGCGACCCGCAAATGGCTCACCACAAACTTTGACTGGTGGTTTATGGATATTGTCAACCTCATTGTGGTGTTCTGTCTCTTTCTGGTTGTCTCCCCATTGGGCAAGGTCCGTCTTGGCGGACGGGATGCTGTCCCTGAATACTCCAACCTCACTTGGTTTGCCATGCTCTTTGCAGCCGGTATCGGTATCGGGCTCCTATTCTTCGGGGTTCTCGAACCCGTCCAACACTTTATGAGTCCGCCTCTCGGTGGTGAAGCAAACACCGATATAGCTATCGGTATCGCAGCAACGACGTATCACTGGGGAATACACGGCTGGGCGGTCTACGGCATCGTCGGACTGGCTCTGGCGTTCTTCGCCTATAACCGGGGCTTGCCGCTCACGATCCGCTCGGCGTTCTATCCGCTTCTCGGAGAACGCGTTTGGGGCTGGCCGGGGCATGTCATTGATACCCTTGCTGTCTTCGCAAGTTTGTTCGGACTCGCCACTTCGCTCGGCTTCGGCGCGCAGCAGGTGACGGCTGGACTGAACTATCTCTTTGAAGTTCCCGCGACCAACACCACCATGGTCGTGCTGATTATCGTCATAACCTCTGCTGCACTCATCTCCGTGTTGACAGGACTCAACGTCGGTATTAAACGTCTGAGCCAATTCAACGTGATCGTGGCGTTTTTACTCCTACTCTTCATCATCGTTGTTGGACCTAAAATCGCAATCTTCAAAGGTATATTCACTGGCTTGAGTGCCTATATCTCGAAAATAAGACCTTTGAGCAACTGGGTTGGTCGCGAAGATACAGGGTTTCTACACGGGTGGACGACGTTCTATTGGGCGTGGTGGATCGCGTGGGCACCCTTCGTCGGCACTTTCATCGCCCGAATTTCAAAGGGGCGCACAGTGCGCGAGTTTATCATCGGTGTGCTCCTCTTACCAACGCTATTGTGTTTAATCTGGTTTTCTGCCTTTGGCGGCACCGCCCTCGACCAGTTCATGAACGATGGCTACACAGGGGTAACCGAAACGGTTGAAGCATATAAGCCGGAACTTTCGCTGTTCAAAATGCTTGACCAATTGCCGATGACGACACTGGTCTCCTCCATCGCGATGCTGCTAACGATTATCTTTTTCGTGACCTCATCGGACTCTGGATCGCTTGTCATTGATACTATCACAGCGGGCGGCAAGCTGGACGCACCAGTATCTCACCGAGTGTTCTGGTGCACCGCTGAAGGGGCTGTTGCGATCGTGCTACTACTTGGTGGCGGTTTGAGTTCGTTACAGGCAGCCTCCCTTGTGTCAGGCTTCCCCTTCGCGATGATCCTCTTGGGAATGGCAGTTTGCATCTGGATCGGACTCCACAGGGAATCTCGGGAATTACATTGATTTGCTAATGGTAATAGGACAAGATATTCACGGGGACCGTAGAGTGAGATCCTATTTGAAGAGTCAATTCTATGGATGGTGCGGCATCTGAATAGGTGCAACGTGGGAGGCTCTTGAAAAGCATTTCATGGAACGCAACGTCTTGAAACTCTGCATCGATATTATCTTGATTCTTATTGTTGATTTTACCTCAACACATGTCTGACGGACTTTAACAGTCGCTCTGAAGTTGCTGAAAGTCAGAATTTTAGGACACTAATGTTCGGCAATCGTGGCAATTCCAGCGTCCGATACGCCCTATAGCATGTTCGTTGCGTCGTCTGACGTGTGTAGACGCACACTGTGGACATTCTGGAGACCCCTGCCATCTGAGACGTTCTAAATACGCTATACAATCTTCTTGCGTTGGGAACGTCTCCATGATCTTGATCACATCCATCAGAAAATGCTCCTCTATTATTTTAGGGGTTGCAGTTTTCTGATAGTTTCTGATACAATAATCAGATAAGCGTAGAACCAAGAAAAGCAACCCGCTTTTTTGGGTTCGATAGGGGGCTGCAACCCCCTATTTTCTTACCTATATTGTATCACATAAACCCTTTATTTACAGGCGTTTATCGCATCTTCTAACAACTTTTTGCAAGTCCAAAACGACTAATTCCGTTGATTTTTGAGGCAGACTTTTTTTCAGAGAAAGGGGTCTAAAAAAATGTTAGAAGCACTGATGACGCTTTCATTAATAGTTGTACTGACGTGCTTTTTCATTGTTGCTCTTTTGAAAAAAGGGTGTGGGGCAGCTCTTTTGGTGCTATTATTGCCGTTGCTTCCTCTTATAGCGATTGTGGTCGTCGGAATTTGTAATGTAACCTATGCTATGTACGGGGTTTTTGGCATAATTGCCTTGGTGTTTGTCGCAGGTGTTGCACTCACACCTATCATTTTTGCAGTTGGATTTTATCTGGATATTGAACATGGTATTGATATTTTCAACTGGAATCCAGCCAAAAGAAAGCGACTCAAAGAAGAAAGATCACGGCGTAGCCGGAAAATATAACAGATATGCCAGCAGATGCGCCCGGTATCAATAAGGACGATAGAAGTCATTATCTAAAAGATGTATTCGTCAATATTGCCTCCTATCTGGTGAAACGACACCCGCAGGCGGAACACCATTTAACATATAATGGACATGGCGCGCCTGGGGGGATCTGTTTGAACTCATGCTCAACAGAGAACATGCCAATGTCTTTTTAAGATACTGGAAACAAGCGTTGGGCAAACCGTTAGGCGTTATTGATATGGAAGGCCCCTGTAATAAAGCGAGGTTCGGGGACCTTGTAAACTTTTCTGAATATGCGAGGTATTATATCGGTTCAGACATGCTCAATGGCGGATATTCTATGGATGATTGGACCTATGAGAAGCACAAAGAAACGAATTACGACAGGCAGTATCACAATCTGTTTGCTGAAAATCAGACAGGTGCATCGAGACGCTCGGAGACCTGTGCTGCTCGCCGCGAAAACAAGTGGCGTGTCTTATCAAAAAGTGCGATCACCGCAGGCGATTTTTCTGCGACCCGAAAAATGCTGATACGGAAGTAGCTTTAAACCTAGCCCTGCGGGGGCGTTTGTAAATATCCGCAACACAAAACGTTTCACGAACGCATCCTGTGGGGAGACGATTAAACCGCCGCACTAACAACGGCGTATCAGTTGTAGGAACCCCTGTGCAAAATGTAATTCTAAAAAAGCAGACAAACTCGGGAGGTCTAAATGAAAAGTGGAGCGAAAAGTGAGAGGTATGACACGTATTTTCAGGCACTGTATGATGAGATAACGGAACGGCATCACTTTACCGGGGCCTATCGCCCTATAGAAGGCAGGCCTTACTACGTCTTTACGTCAAGTCGCGGCATAAGGTATATTGCGGGCTTTGACAGGACAGGTAGAGTGTATACGAGCTTGGTCATTAATTTCGGGGGTTATGAGAAAAATAAAAATTTCTTTGATACCCTGAGAAAAAGGGAATCCGAGATCGATGTGAAATTCAAAGTGCCCTTATACTGGGCCCGGCGCGACGATATAAAAAGTTCCGTAATTTCTATTTCTCTCGATGGCACGATTGACGCCGATGAGAGTAAATTGGAAGCATTCAGAGCATGGCATATTGCGTCTCTACTGAAATTCAAAGCCGTTTTTGATCCTGAAATACAAACGGTTCTGAATCCGCTGAGATAGCAATGATGTTCACAGGTTTAATAT
>JAPPII010000042.1 GCA_028820845.1 Candidatus Poribacteria bacterium | reverse complement strand
AAGCGACGACTGAGAATATATCAACTCATTTTCTAATTTTGCGTAAGTCCTAATAGACATAACACTCCGCTGGAGTGCTGTGTTCTGGTAAACATCCTTCTGTAGACATATTGCTCCGCTGGAGCAAGGAATGCCCTTACCTTTGGAAAGAAACTACGTCTCTTAACAAAAACTTTACACACCCCTTCTGTCTTCTCCGCACTTTAATTATTGCGGCTCCGCTTCATAGGTTTACTAAGTCGGAACCGATTTTGAGTTTAACACACCTGATTTCATCCGACGTAATTCAGCAATAAATCGGCTGACTTCAATCGGGTTGAGTTCTTTTTCAAGAACATCCATCCCACGACGCATCACTTCTTCAATAGGGCATGCCCCTTCTGCTTTCGCGAGCATCTCAATTTTCTCAAGTATTTTATCTTTCATGACTTTTTCCGCCTTCTTATGTCTGTTGTGAGGGGACTTCTTGGACGACAGGAATGACGTAACTTCGGATGGTCAGTCCGTCTATTGTCTCTGTTTCTATGCGAGGTCCTCATTTCTCTTTTCCTTTTCTAACCGCTCAATGTAACGAAATGTCGTAGAGAAAATCATGTCGAGTGTAGCGATGTCCCGTGGCTCTAACGGGGCGCGGGAGAAGACGCGCCGTAGTGATTTCAGATACGTCTCCCACTCCCGATTATACGGCGACATACCGACCTTATCCAGTAGACGGGTGACGCGTCCGTAAAACTCCTCTAAGGCGTTGACTTCGGCGTAGTCAATCTCGGAGGGGGGGTATTCCTCTAAACTCGCGACGAAGACTTCATACGCAAAAATTTGGACGGCTTGTGCAAGATTCAAAGACGGGTTTTTGGTAGCCATCGGGACGCTTGCTGATAGCTGGCAGAGACTGAGTTGATCGGTAGATAAGCCAAAATCTTCACGTCCGAATAGGAGCGCCACGGATTTATCCTGCGAAAGGGTAGCGATGGTCTGAGCGGCTTCACGGGCAGGGACGGGTTGTGGTAAACGCACATCGCGACGGCGGTGTGTCGTTCCGACGAGATATTGGATACCCTCCAGCGCGTCTTTGAGTTCTGAAACGACTTGGCAGTTTTCGAGGATGTCCTGGGCACCGTGCGCCATATACCACGCGGCATCAACATCTTGAAATGGGACGGGGTTCACTAAATAGAGTTGGGACAGCCCCATCCCCTTTACAACTCTGGCAACGGAACCGATGTTTCCGGGTTCGCGCGGTTCAAAGAGAATGACTCGGATGTTGGTTAGATTTTCCGGCACGGCGACAGGAATCGCACGAAAATTTCCGGTGGGTTGAATCGGTTTTTTGTGGGTGTTGGTTGACATGTCAATAGGGTAGCGTGAATGACGTGAATTGTCAACATTAATCTTCAGTTTTGGAATCTTCATGCTTTAGCGTGGAGCGGAAAAACTGCAAAAAACGCTTGATTTTGTAAATCGCATGTGATATAATACTTTCATCGCGTTGGCAGACACGCAAGCCCTATCTCTCTGATAGGGGTCTGCCACCCATCTTGCGAGGGTTAATACGCGATACGCGGTAAATCACATGTTACTTACATACAAATATAGGATTTATCCGACTCAGGAACAAGAGTTTTGGTTGTTTTATGTTCTGGAACATTTGCGTCAACTCCATAACTCCGCACGTTTGAATCGTATTCGTGCCTATGAAGAAGGCAGATTTGTTTCTTATCAGGAACAATCTAAAATCCTTACCGAAGCCCGAAACAGACACGCTGATTTTAAGGAAATCCCACAAGATTTTCAGAATCATGCTTTACGTAGAGTTGACAAAGCATTTGCGAACTTCCAAAGGCGATTGAAACAAGGTTTTAACAAGCCTGGGTTTCCAAGATACAGACGACGTATTCGTTCGCTCACTTTTAGTTTGCGTAAACGAAAAGATAAACATGAAAATAGAGTTAGAGAGAATCCTATAATAGAAACCGACACACGCCTTGATAGGTTAAAAATCCCGAAGTTAGGTGAAGTTAAAATACGCATGTCAAGACCTCTAATAGGCGATCCGAAAGAAGTTAGCATCGTCAAGAAAGCCAGTGGTTGGTATGCTCATATTTCTTGTGATATTGGGGATATCCCCAAAGTTGAACCGACGGATGCTATAGCAGTGGATATGGGGACGACTCAGTATCTGACGACTTCCGAAGGCGAACCCATTGCGAATCCAAAATGGTATAGAAATGCCGAAGGCCTTACGAAAAAACACAATAAAGACTTGTCGCGTAAGCAACTTGGCAGTAAACGTTGGCAGAAACAGAAACACAAACTCGCCAGACACCACGAACACATAACGAACAAACGCAAAGATTTTATCGGTAAATTAGTCTACAAGTTGTTTCACCACTACAATAACAATGTATTAGTATCCGAAGACTTACAAGTCTCGAATATGATTAAAAATAAACACCTCAGCAAGAGCATCAGTGATGCGTCTTGGGCTACCTTCTTTGAATGGTGTGCGAGCATAGCCGAAAGAGACGGCTTGCACTACCATAAAGTGAATCCGAGAAACACGTCCCAAATCTGTTCTTCTTGTGGTGTAAAGTCGCCAAAGCAACTCTCTCTGGCTGTACGAACATTTAGGTGTGCAAACTGTGATAAAGCTATAGACCGAGATCACAATGCGGCACGAAACATACTTTATAGGGCTGCCGAAGCCCTTCGTGGAGAGCGTTGGGTTACCGACCTCTGAGAAACGAAAAACCACCAGAAGTAAGACTGGAACAATCTCCAGTCTTAGACTGGAGTATCGTGAAGAGGAATTATCTATGGACAAGGTTCATTTAGTTCTTCTGACTGAAAATTGAATGCATCTGTTCTTAATATCGTTCTTAGGGTTATTGTGATGAATCGCACGACTACAAACAGGACACTTTCGATTGCCACAAAGATTTTACTGCATGCAACTGTTCGGTTTGTGCTATACTATTTATAGAAACTGAAAGCGTTTTGTGCTTTACAGCGTAATTTGGAGGATATATGAGCACACCATCAGAAAGAAAGTGGGACGGGGCGATTGTCCGGTATCCCGATCCGGCAATTGAGATATTAGACCCTCGTTTTAAAAAATATACAATCGGTAATTCTGTTGTTGAACGATTGTGGACAGGGTCGCGCTGGGCAGAGGGACCTGCTTGGTTCGGTGATGGCGGCTATCTGCTTTGGAGTGATATTCCGAACAATCGGATTCTGAAATGGGAGGAATCTACGGGGGACGTAAGCACTTATCGCAAACCGTCGAACTATAGCAACGGACACACACGCGACAGGCAAGGACGGCTCGTTAGTTGTGAACACGGTGCGCGACGTGTTACACGCACAGAATATGATGGCACGATTACTGTGCTGATGGATAGTTTCGAGGGTAAACCGCTCAACGCCCCGAACGATGTGGCGATCCATCCCGATGGACATGTCTGGTTTACGGATCCGGGTTACGGTATTATGCTTAACTATGAAGGGCATGTCGCTGAGTTTGGGTTGCCGACTTGCGTTTATCGACTCAATCCAGATACAGGTGAAGCGACCGTTGTAACCGACGCACTCGAAAAACCGAACGGTATCTGCTTTTCACCTGACCATGAGAAACTTTATCTCGTTGATACTGGGGTTACGCATAGTGAGGATACCCCACGGCATCTTTTCGTCTACGACGTAATAGATGGTGAGCGGTTAGGCAAACAAGAAGTCTTTTGTGATACGGCACCGGGTATTGCTGACGGAATTCGGTGTGATGTTGACGGAAACCTCTGGGCAAGTGCGGGATGGGCTGGCGATGGCTACGATGGTGTACATGTCTATGCGTCCGATGGGACACGCATCGGGCAGATCCATCTCCCTGAAATTTGCGCCAATCTCTGCTTCGGGGGTGTGAAACGGAATCGCCTGTTTATGATGGGTAGCCAGTCTCTCTACTCGGTTTATGTAGAGGCGCAAGGGGTTCCCTACTTTTAGTCGGGATCACAAAAAATCAGAATCAGAATCAACGGTATGAATGCTGTGTGGCATTCACCGGGTATAAAGCCTATAAAGGCTTTACCGGGGTATGAAGCCCATGTCGGCTTCACTGCCTCCTACAGAGTAATGAATACAGACAATCTCGAACATATTGACTGCCCTATATGTGAGCAAGATGAGGCGAAACCGCTTTTTGATAAAGATTCCCTGACGGTGGTTGCGTGTAAGCGGTGTCGGCTGCGATATGTGAATCCGCGCGTCAGCCAGCTGACGCTTGAGAAAGCCTACGTTGAGACTTATTATCCCCCAGATAAGGTGGAACGGATCCATACCGACAGCATGGAATGGTTGCAGATGACGGAGCGTCTCACGGAGTTGGAGAAACGATGTCAAGATAAGGGTAGATTGTTGGATGTTGGGTGCGGCATCGGCACGTTCCTCCACCTTGCACGCGAACGGGGTTGGCAACCGCACGGTGTTGACCCGTCGAAGAGTGGTATTACTTTCGCAGAAGAAAAATATAAATTAGATGTGACGTGTGGAGAGGTTTTTGATGCGAATTTCCCGAATGCACATTTCGACGCAATCACGCTCTATCACGTGTTAGAGCATATCCCCGATTTAAATCCGTTTCTCAGTGAATTACACCGAATTCTGAAGCCCCAAACAGGGACGCTTGTCATTGAAGTACCGAACGGTGAGGGTTTGCAGAGCCGTCTGCAGAAGGCAAATTGGCCCTATGTCCATCCGCGCGACCATCTCTACTATTTCTCTGCGCGTTCCTTGCCGAGGTTGCTTCGGAAACACGGTTTTCGCGATATTATGTTAGGGAAGCCGAGACGCGTGAGCCCGACCTCTAACTTGCGTTTCATGCTCCGCAGCGCAGCGACTTCCTCCTTGGTTCGGCTTCATTTAGGCACAGTGATTCGGGTCTATGCGAGTTAGTGTTATGGGTTATGGGTTGTGGGTTATAAGTTAAACCTTGTGATGGTTGTGCGAGGTTCGCATGACACACGCGCATTCAGCGTTGATTTCCTACGTATTGTGACTTAATCAAGTTCACGTTGCGTTATGGTTTCTGATAAGAGAAGGTTTGGATAACGTCGTTCATCAGGAGTCGTTGCGCAATCGTTTCAAGTCGTTCGGTGCTCAGATTACCCGTGAACCAATACTTGTGTCCCGTGCGGACACTTGTGACGCCTGTAATGCCTAAGTCTTTGATGCCTTTGACGGCACTATCGCCGACGGCATCGGTGACACCCGGCTTGAATTGTACTTCAAGCGTCCAACGCTTCACAGAATCGCTTTCGGGTCTGAAGGTGTAAACTTGTGTGATTGGATCCGCGAGCAGTTCGGCACCGATTTGGTCAATCGCCTGTGCATCGAGTGTGCCTTCGATCCAGTAAACTGTGGCTGTGCGGACGGAATCGACACCGCTAATGCCGAGGTCGGTTATATCTTCAAGGATACCTTGTCCAATGGTATCGGGGACTTCGGGTTTATAGGAGACTTCAACTTTCCAGTTATTCATGGTTTTGTATTTGCTATTGCTGTTCCCTTCAGAGAGAGTTAGTGGTTTCAAGATGCGAATGTGATTTGGAATTTTGCACAAACTAAAAGTTTATGCTACAAAAGAGGCGAATTTATAGGAAAATACGAAATGTTAAAAAAACAGATAAATGTTTTGGTTTTCGGGGCGCATCCCGACGATTGTGATATTAAAGCAGGCGGTGTCGCTGCGCTGTATGGGCAACAGGGACATCGCGTTAAATTTGTTTCCGTTACAAACGGTGATGCTGGACACCACGAAATGGGTGGCGGTCCCTTGGCACAACGACGATATGCTGAAGCACAAGCCGCTGCTGAAGTTATCGGTATTGAATATGAACTGCTGGATAATCACGATGGCGAACTGATGCCGACATTAGAAAACCGTTACAAGATTATTCGCGCGATTCGTGAGTTCCAACCAGACCTAATTATGACGCACCGTCCGAACGATTACCATCCCGATCATCGGTATACCTCAACTTTGGTGCAGGATGCGGCGTATATGGTGACCGTCCCGAATATCTGTGCGCTTACACCGCATTTAGAGACAAACCCGGTTATTGCCTATTTAAGCGACGGTTTCATGAAACCCTACCCGTTTACACCGGATGTTGTTGTCGGTATCGACGCTGTTATTGAACAGAAACTTGATATGCTCCACTGTCACGTATCACAGTTCTATGAATGGCTGCCTTACAACAGCGGCAGATTGGACAGTGTGCCTACTGATGCCTCGGAACGTCGCGCATGGCTCGCCGAAGGACGTTTAAATCGTTTTCGCGACACAGCCGATAAATACCGGGATTTGCTGATAGCACGCTATGGTGAAGCGTCGGGGACCCAGATTCAATATGCTGAGGCGTTTGAAGGATGCGAGTACGGTTCACCATTGACAGCAGAAAATATCCCTACCCTCTTTCCGTTTTTCCAATAAGGAGTCTCATTTTAGCCACATGCCAACGGAACAAGCCAGTGCCAAAACGCTTATGGTTATTGTGAGCGTGATCGGTCTTATTTTTGCGATAGTTATGGTTATCCTCTTTTTCAACGCTGCCCCAGCGCGTTCTAACATTGAAGAGCATCGCGCTTCAGAGGAAAACGCTGACTGTCTGAAATGCCATCTAATCGGAGACGAAACGTCACCGACAATGCCGCATTTGAATCTCGGTAAATGTGTCCTCTGCCATGGACTCTCAAAAGAGGAACCCCAATAGGTGCTATCGCGCAGCCGCCGATTCAGAAACCGCTTTGATGCCGACCCAAGTTATATCATCTTCTGTTTCACGTATAACCTGTAAGCACCGAAACCGGTTCTCTTCCAGAACCGATTTAATCTGTCCGAGCTCTGTATCAAGTATCCCTGAGAAGATGACAGTTCCCGCCTCGTGAAGCCGTGGCGCGCAGTATGGGATGATAGGGAGAACCACTTTCGTTAGGATATTCCCGATGATGAGGTGGTATTTGCCTTCTACGTCCTTGAGACCATCGCCTTGGGACAAGTGGACTTTTCCTGCAACGCTATTTGCTTCAAAATTCGCTGCTGCAACGGGAATGGCTGTCGGATCTAATTCGATTGCGTCAACCCGTTGTGCCCCCAGTTTCACAGCGGCAATGGTTAAGATACCAGACCCAGTTCCGATATCGGCGACGTGGTAGTGTGATTCAATCACGGCTTCCAATAGTTCGAGGGAGAGTCGCGTGGTAGGATGTTGTCCTGTCCCGAATGCCATCCCCGGATCAAGTCGAATGACAACGTCTGTTTCATTGTGAGGCGCGTCGCGCCACGTTGGTATGATGAGAATTTGTTTTCCAATGCGTTGTGGTGGAAAAGCGGCTTTCCACGCTTCTTCCCAATCCTCAGATTTGACGGGGTGTAAGTCGATTCTGGCGGGGTGTGGCGAAATTCCCCAGGTCGGCAGTTCTGAAAGGAAGTTACGGAGCCGCTGTATGCGTCCACCCACACGGTCATCTAATGGATAGTAGGCAATCAGGTTGACCGTAGACACATCGCTCTCCTTGAGTTCAACGCCTGTCGCGTTCAATTCGAGGAGGAAATTCGCGACCGCCTCAGAAGCCTCTTGGGAGGTGGTTACCGTAATTTTCGCCCAATTCATTTTTTTTTACTATTAAATGGTGAGGTCCGGTGCTATCTATCAGATGTCTTCGTCATCATCATGGCGACCGAGGAGTTTATCCCAAAATCCGCCGTTTTCGTTATGATGCGGTTCACTCCGCAAACTTGCGAATTCCGATAACTTTTCGCGTTCTGCTACATTGAGGTTTTTCGGTGTTTCGATCTCTATAGTAACCACCAGATCGCCTGAATAGGACCGCCTATAATGCGGGACACCTTTGTTCGGGATACGTAACCGCGTACCGTATTGTATACCGGGCGGAATTTGCAACTCTTCAGTTCCATCGATGCTATTGACTTTGATTTTTGCGCCCAAGGCTGCTTGAACAAACGAAATCTTGACTGACGTAATGAGATCATTTTGGTTACGTTGAAACCGTTCGTGCGGGGTAACATTGATGACAACAAACAGGTCGCCCGGAGGCGCGCCATTAGCCCCCGCTTCACCTTCGCCACTCAATTTATACTTGAAACCTGTGTCAACGCCTTTGTCAACCTTCAGTTTGATGTCAGTCATATTTCGGACAAGACCCTTTCCGGTGCAAGATGGACACGGTTCTTGAATAATTTCACCTTCACCACGGCAGTTTGAACATGTTCGGGACATTGTAAAGAAGCCTTGCGTTTGGCTGACTTGACCTCTGCCATAGCATTGTGGGCATGTTACAATCCGTGTTCCCTTCTCTGCTCCACTGCCGTCACAGGTCGAACAAGATTCCACGCGTGGCACCTGAATCCTAATCTCTTTGCCATAGATGACATCTTCAAGTGTGACTTCGAGGTTGTATTGTAAACTCCGTCCGCGTTTAGGTGTGCGTTGGGTTGCCCCGAAGCCTCCTAAAAGATCTCCAAAGACATCTCCGAAAATATCGTCAAGGTTCACGCCAAACCCGCCAAAGTCCTGCCCGCTACCCTCTAATCCGGCATGTCCGAACCTATCATAAACTTGTCGTTTTTCAGCCGTACGCAGGACCTCGTAGGCCTCTGTAGCTTCCTTGAATTTATTCTCTGCCTCTTTATCCCCAGGGTTTTTATCTGGATGGAATTTGATAGCAAGTTTACGGTAAGCCCTTTTTATCTCATCGTCATCAGCATCACGATTCACATTCAGAATTTCATAATAATCGCGTTTTTGCGTCATGAATGTACCTTCCTCTTGTGCTATTCGGCTTCGTCAGTAGTATCCTTGTCGTTCAACTCTTTACTCACTTCTTCTATGGTGGGTCCTTGCGAAACGACTACTTGTGATGCGCGTAGAACACGAGTATGTAGCATGTACCCGCGTCGAAATTCTTCCATCACTTCACCTTCTGGTATTTCATCTGATGCGACCGCCATCAACGCCTCATGTCGGTAGGGATCAAACGTTTTACCGACAGCTTCAATAGGTATAAGGCCGTGGTTGCTGAGTGCGGTTAGCAACTGCTTGTGAACAAGTTCGACTCCTTCACTGAAGGTCGTAATTTCGGGTGAGGCATCGTCGGTTTCAACCTTCTCAGTTGCGCTCTTAATGGCGGCTTCAAGGCTATCAAGCACCGGCACCATTCCTTCCAAGATTTCTTCGTTGGCGTACTTGAGTTTTCGTTGGTAGTCGGTTTCCATCCGTTTTTTGGTATTCTCAGCTTCCGCGGCTGTCCGTAGCAATAGATCGCGTTCGGCTTTATATGCTTCGTGGACGTGTTCTACCGCCGCTTCCACCTCTTTTTCGAGTTCGGTACGAAACAACGCTTCGCGTTCGGTTTCATACTGTTCATGCACGCGTTGGACAGTTGCTGCGACTTCTTCTTTGATTTTTGAACTGAGATTCGCAGCTGTTTCTTCAACCGGCGCGATGTGCGCTTCTATCTCTTTTTTGACTTCCGATTTAATTGTGTCAAGTGCTGTTTCTGCGATCTCCCGCATACGTGCAACAAATGTTTTTTCTTCGGGCTCATCAGGATCGTTTTCCTGATTCGGTTCTATTTCTGTTTCTATGTATATCTTTTTAACGTCAGACATGATGAAATCCTTTTTTGTGCAAGTTCGGTTCAAATATAGTAAAGCCTATAATTCCCTTTACATTGGCGAGGTTAGGAAACCTCGACAGCGTGACCGTGAACAGCGTCAGCGAACGCTTTCATCAATTCAAAAGAGCCGTTTTTCTCAAGAACGTTGCCTGTTACAACGAAATCGGCACCCGCTGCCACTATTTTCGCGGCGATTTCCGGTGTACGGATACCGCCACCGACGATGAGAGGAATGTTGATTTGCGCTTTCACTGTAGAGATCATTTCGTTAGGAACAGGATGTGCTGCGCCGCTGCCAGCCTCTAAATACACCATCTGCATGCCGAGGTATTCTGCAGCTAATGCGTGTGGTCCCGCGATATCGGGTTTATCCCGCGGGATGGGTGTTGTTCCACTCATAAATTCAACGGCAGTTCTGCTGCCCCCTTCGATGAGCATGTAGCCCGTAGGGATGGCTTCAAGCCTGTAGCGCTGTATCCACGGCGCAGCTTTCACTTGTTCCCCAATAAGGTAGTTTGGATTACGTCCACTGATAAGACTGATATAGAGGATAGCGTCAGCGTGAGGTGTCAGATGCATCGAATCGCCCGGGAAGAGTACAATTGGGAGTGTTGTCTCCTGCTTAAGTGCTGTTGCGATCGGATGCAAATCGTTGGTTAAAAAGCTTCCGCCCAGTAAAATTGCATCTGCCCCAGCCTTCTCGATCTCACCTGCAAGTTTGGCACACATTGCAAGTTCGCACTCCTCCGGATCAATTAGGACGAAATAACCAGCACTATATTTTTTTAGCACTTCATTAAAGTGATTCAGAACCCAATTTGATCTCAAATGCGATTTGTCCTTTTTTTAGCCATCTTAGATCTCGGCTTGAAAGCTGTCTTTTTTTGACAATCTTGCACGCCGTCTACTCCTTAATGAGAAATTTTACCATATTTACCGCAATTTGTCAAATTCTGTGCTGTCGTGTCAGTTCATAGAGTAGAACACCGGCTGCGACTGCTACATTGAGGGACGATTGCCCTGATGCCATCGGGATGCGGACGAGTTCTGTGCAGGATTCGCGCACTTCTGCGGAGAGCCCTGTGTTTTCGTTGCCTACAATGATAGCAGTTGGTAGTGAGAAACTCGTGGTCTGTAGTTCTTTTTCTGCACTGGATGTTCCACCGAGGACGTTCCAACCCACTGCCCGGAGTCTCGTAACTACTTGGACAATATCTGTTGCGTAATACAATGGCAACCGTCCAACTGCCCCTCGTGACGCACGAATGCAGTTTTTGTGAAATGGACTTGCGCCTATACTACTTAGCAAGACAGCAGACACTCCTGCAGCATCTGCTGTCCGCAAGGTCATACCTAAATTGTCTGGGTTGGCAATGTTCTCGGCAATGAGCATTGTACATTGCGGACTGAAGTGAAAGTTAGGTTCACCGGCATCTGGCAAAAAGTGTTTGAACTTAAAATGTACCGATGCCACGACCGATGGTACCGGACGGGTTGTGGTAACTGAACCCATCACACCATCACTGACCTGATAACAGGAGATGTTATCTGCCAATGACCGTTTTAGGAGGCTCTTTCCGTTTGGTGTTGCCAGGAGTGCTGTGGTATAAAAGAGTGCTTCAATGGGCAAGCCGTCGCTAACGGCTCGTTCTATCATCAGGTCGCCTTCGACAACAAATTGTGAATGCTCAAGTTTGCCCTTCAAGGTCCCGAGTTTGCGAATATGTGTGGCAACCGCGTCTTTGCGTTTAGAGACAGTCCGTTGCACTGAGACTGTGCCGCTGCCACGTTTAACACCCCGATAAAATCTGCCAGGGTCTGTATGGACGACTTCGCCTTCTAAGATGTCACGAATTCCATTGTCCATCCAATTCTCTATTGGATGAAACATTCCAGAGCATCGTCTTGGAAAAGCGAGGAGTAGTTCCCTCAAACTGCGTTCAGTCGTGGCAGAGAGATAAACCCGATAGTCAACATCAAGCAGATTTTCCGGGGTCATGAGTAAGACCCCATCAAGTGTTTGCCAACCAGTGGTAAGCACCTGATAGGTCGGATGCCATTCTCCGATCTCCAAAAAGGTCTGATATGCCTGTTTAAACTGCAAGACCTCTTCGGCATCTGGGTTTTCTCTTTCTAAGAAAGCGATGACTTCATCGTAGTTTGTCATAGAAATATTCCGAGATAGATTGCACCAAGTCCGACAAATATATCCCATTTCATCCAGTGTTGAATGGAGGCACAACTTTCTTTGGAAGCGTCACGCAATAGCCGAATTGCCAACCCAATCAAGACGAAATCGACACCAATTACAACGGCGAATAGGTAATGCCATGAGTACCACCCGAACAGATACGGGATAGGGCTAAATAGGATAACGAGTGCCATGAAACCGAGCGCTGCTGCTACTGCAAGGTGCCGGTTGAGAATCGCAAGCGTCCTCACACCGTTTTTCATATCGCCGTCTGTATCCTCAAGGTCTTTGATAATTTCCCGTGCCGCTGTAAAGAGGAACGCAAAAATCGCTGGCACGAGTGTGCCTTGCACCGATTCTATCGCTACACCGCCACTAATGAAGGTTACGCCGGTTAAGCCGCTGACGACCAAATTTCCGACAAAGACGGTGCGTTTCAACCAGAAGGCATAGCTGACAAGCGCGACGGATACGAGGATCGCAATGCCTGTTGCGTTTCTATTAATGAGGGTTCCAAGATAGATACCGATGACGATAAGAACTATTGCGAAAATTAAGGCGTGTCGTCTCTGAATCTGTCCAGAAGGAAGGGGTCTTTGGGGGCGGTTAATTCGGTCTATCTTGTAGTCACAATAATCGTTTATGGCATTTCCAGCAGATAGGAGCAATAACGCAGAGATAGAAACTAATAGCAGCCGTGTATCTAACAGATTTTCTGTAGTGCCTTGACTTGCGAATAACCCACCGAGCCATGCGGAGATAAAGGCAATAATTCCGTTCAAAGGACGCGCCAGTTCAAGGTAGGCTAACACCGTTTTCATCTGTTCGTCCCCAATTTTTTCAGCAAGGGATTAGTTAAGGGTTCGGCAGTGTTCCTACGAGGCATCCTCCGACTCTTGAATTTTTGCTTCAAGTTCAGCAACTCGTTTTTGGAGTTTTGCGAATTCTGGGAGCAATTCAGGCAATTTACGGGTCGCGGCGTGGATTCGCAATTCCTGTTTATGTGGACGCGCTGGAAATCCAGAAAGATGACTTCCGGGCGGCATATCCTTTGTGACTGCCGACTTGGCGTAAACAACGCTGTCCTCGCCAAGTGTCAGGTGCCCCGCGGCACCGCCATGCCCCGCGATATTCACCCGGTCACCGAGTATCGTACTCCCAGCAATGCCGACTTGTGCTGCGAGGCAGCAATCTTCTCCAATGACGACGTTGTGTGCAATTTGAACGAGGTTATCCAGTTTGGTACCGCGTTTGATAAGTGTTTCAGAAAGCGTTGCTCTGTCAATGGTGGTATTCGCGCCGATCTCAACATCATCCTCAATGACGACAGTACCAATCTGAGGGATTTTATGGTGCCGGTTGCTAACGGGCGCGAATCCGAAACCGTCGCTACCGATAACAGCACCGCAGTGGATGATCACACGGTCACCGATGGTTACCTCTTCACGGATACTGACATGTGGATAGATGAGTCCATTGGCACCGATTTTAGAGCCTTCACCGATATAAACAAAAGGCTGGATGACAGTGTCATCTCCGATTTCGACGTTGTCTGCGATATAGGTAAACGCTTGGATTGAGACCCGCTCGCCAAGTTTGACATTTTTTCCTAAAATTGCTGTTTCATCGACCCCTGGAAGTGCGCGATGATTTTTGTCCCATGAGAACATTTCCAAGACTTTTACAAAAGCCCAGTATGGGTTTTCAACACGAATCGTCGGCTTTCCGTTACCATTGACACCTTGACCGATGATAATCGCGCCGGCTTGCGTCGTTGCAATAGCGGCGAGATATTTCGGGTTGGCAACAAAGGTAATGTGAGTCGGAAGTGCCTCATTGATTCCAGAAACGCCTGTAATTTCAATATCCCCATCCCCTGAGAGATCACCATTGAGGCGTTCACAAATTTCCTTAAGTTTCATACCATTTAGCCATAATCCTTTCTCCGTGGAACTGTATCGGGGTTATAAACCTTGACCACACGGAGTTTAGGCAGTGCTGTGTTATTCGGAGGTTTCGGCTTTTGCTTCGTTCATCAAGCCGATGAGCCGCTGTGTCAAATCAAATTCTTCTTTCACATAAAGCGTAATAAGCCGTTTTTCGAGGATAATGTCAAAGTTTTCGGATTCACCGACTTTGACAATCAGTTCTTGAAGGCTGTTGTAAATGGGTTCCATGAGCTCTTGCTCTTTTTCAAGCAGTGCCTGTTGCCCGATTTCGACCTCACGCTGGTATTCCTGTTGCTTGAGACGAATTTCGTTATCCAAATCCGCTGTCTGTGCCCGTTCGACAAAGAGTTCAGTTTTCGCCTTCTTTTCTTGAAGGGTCCGTATTTCTTCTCCAAGTGTATCCAACTTCGTTCTCAGGCGTTCACTTGCTGCTTTGAGTATGTCGGTGGCATCTGTTGCTTGTTGAGAACCTTCCAAAACCACTTGTGTGTTCACGACCCCGATTTTGAAAGATTCTTGACCGATACTTCCCGAACTGAGACAGAAAGCGGCGAAAAAAACGAATAATAATAGGGTTAGGCGTGCTTTGCAAGCCCCCAACTGAAATGATTTCATAGTTCAGTGTCCTTTCTCTTGAAAGAGAAATTGGTAGTTGTGTCTCCTGAAATTGATGAGGACACCTGCAGAAGAGGTGTCCAAAAGTACTCCTAAAAACCGGGACCAACAGTAAAGTGGAACTTACCCGCGGGTTCTCCGGTAATCCGATCCAAGCCGTAACCCCAACCGAGTCGAACTAACATACCGAGCATAGTGAGTCTTGCCTCGACACCGAGTCCGCGTTTCATATTGATTTGACTAAAAACGTTTTTAGTGTTTTCATCCCATACTTGTCCTATATCGAAGAACAGCGCACCTGTGAGCTGCTGAGAAATAGGGATACGATATTCCAAGTTCGCGAAGAATACTTTATCGCCACCGTAAGGATTGATAACACCAGATTCATCTGGATCGGGATAAATTTCCCAGTCCTCATAACCACGAATGGAGTCTACACCACCGAGGAAAAAGCGTTCGTAGAAAAGAAAATAGGAGTCGGTGCTTTCACTGCGCATGAGACCGGCGCGTCCATGTAGGGCGATGACGTGATTCCACCAAGGGTTGTAGAACCAACTGGTATCCGCGTAGTATTTCTGGAATTGATTGTCCGCTCCTAAAATACCGCCTGAGTATTCGTAAGAGAGTGTATTGAATGAACCGCCTGCTGGATCGAATAGCGAAGTCCGGTAGTCTCGCGTATCCCTTCCCAAGGTGAACCGGACGCTTCGTGTGGAGCGATTATACAACGAAGATTCTTCGTTATTGAGCGTCTGGCTACTCGTTTCGACATGTTCGTTACGGAAACTCACTGAAGCGTCGATGTCTTGCCCGATAGGGTGTCCGAGGGTCAAGGACGCGCCGCGCCGACTCCACATATAGCGATCGGTATTGTAGTAAGAGCCATAGAGACTACGGCTGCGAAGTGCGGATCCTACCGTTCCGTAGTACCGACGGAAGCGACGGTTGTTGTAGAGACGAGCATTCAATCGGGTCGGCGTACCCAAAATCCATGGCGTTCCAAAACTGAGTTCAGCGGTATGGTGATCCCGGGTTCCTAATTCCCCTTTTAAGTGGACGCGATAGGCACGCCCTCGGAAGTTGTTTTGTCCGACTTCCGCGACCCCGAAGATACCCCCTTCACTCCCGTAGCCACCACCAAGACTTAGCATGCCTGTCCGAGGTGTTTCGGCGATATTTACCTTTAATTCCTGCCGATTTTCCTCGCCAGTGGGGCTTGGCACAAAGTCGACAGCACGAATGAAGGAACCCATCTGGAATAACCGTTGCCGCGCTTTGCGCAGGGATTTTACATCCAATAATTCATCGGATTTAATGCCCAACCAATCCAATTCGCGTTTGACAACGTACTCCTTCGTTTTTTCTAACCCTGTAATAGTTACGTTATCAATGATAGTCACATCCCCTTCGTTGATTTGTAGGGTAATGTTAACCACACCGTTCTCTTCATCAAAAATAGGGATCGGTAGAATCTCTGAGAGTAGGTAGCCTTTATCGAGATAAGCTTGCTGTAATTTTCCGATGGATTCATCAAACGTGGCGCGGTTAAAAATCTCACCTTCCGCTGGATCGAGCATATTACGTATTTTCTTTTCTGAGAAGAGGGTTTTTGCCCCGCCTTCTAACTCCAGTGTATAAGTTCCAATAATGAATTCGGGACCTTCATCAACCGTAATATCAAGTACCAATCCTGTTTTGTCTTCCGTAAACCGTTTTTCATAGCCCAGAATTTTTACCTGTGCAAAACCGAGATCTTGATAGTAATTGCGCAGGTTCAATGAGAGGTCTTCTTCTTCAAACAGCATCTGATCGAAGGGTTTACCGGTACGGGTTTTCAGTTTCTTTTCGAGTTTACTATTGGTAACTTGTGCGTTTCCAATAAAGTTGATTTCCTCAATTCGGACCCTGGGACCTTCATTTATCTCAAAGGTGACCTGAACGGTATTTTCCTCGTCAGGGTCTGATGTCTCATCAGTTTTTGACGCATCGAGATGCGTTTGGATGCCGACGAGATAGTATCCCTTTTCGTGGTAAAGTTGCCTGAGGGCGCGTTCACTTTCCCATCTGCGTCGATCGCTATATATCTCAGAGGGACGGAGCGTCAGTTCGTCTTTGAGTTTGCCGAGTCCTAAATTTTCATTGCCGATGATATTGATACCCGAGATTTTCGGACTTTCAACGACTTTATAAACGATTTCAAGCCCACTGTCTTCAAAAGGTCTCACGTCTACCTCAAGTTCAGAAAAGAAGCCGGTGTCTTTGTAAAGGCTCTTTAGGTCCTCAGTGAGCAGCTCTTCAGAGACTTCAGATCCAATTTGCGTTTGAATAAGCGTGCGGAGCATATCTTCGGAGGCGGTTTTCACACCTTCAAACGAGATTTTCCTGACGAGGAGCATCGCATTGACAGAGGGTTGGGTTACGCTTGCTGAAGGGGCTTGGTTTGTTGCAGTTTCTTCAGACTGTTCGACGGTGTTCGCAGGTTGCGGTCCCAGTACGGTGTCCGCGTCTTCTTGGGCATAAGCAGAGATTGCCGTCAGTCCAATGATTATAAGAGCGAGAATGTTTTTTAGCGCATCCATACTTAAATGTCCTCCTGTGTCTCGATAGTTTCCCGCGTGCTTGTAGGGTTCAAAATTGAGCGGCGGTGATAATATTTTTTCAGAACGCTTCATACCTCAGGGGTGTAGATTGGGGTTCCATAACTATGCGCAAACTGCCGAAATGCATCGATAAGTTTCTGTGTTATCTTCCCGGGTTGTCCATCTCCAATGGGGCGCTGGTCGATTTTCACGACAGGGATAACCTCAGCGGCGGTGCCAGTCAGGAAGCATTCGTCGGCAATATAGAGATCGTGCCGTGTAAAGACGCGCTCTTCGACTTGCATCCCTGCCTCACGGGCAAGATCGATGACACTGTTTCGAGTAACACCCTCCAAGATCCCTATATGGACTGGTGGTGTGACCAACACTTCGTTTTTAATCCAGAAAATGTTATCTCCGCTACATTCAACAACATAGCCTTCGGCATTCAGCATCAAAACCTCTTCTGCTCCGGCTTGTTTTCCTTCGATTTTCGCTAAAATATTATTTAGATAGTTCAAGGACTTAATTCGTGGATTGATGGCTTCGGCGTAATTCCGACGAACCGAGGCGGTTACGATCTCAAGTCCTTCCTCATAGAATTTTGGTGGATAGAGGGTAATCTTATCAGTGATAATAATGATAGTCGGCTTTGGGCATTTATCTGGATCCAACCCGAGGTCCCCAACGCCGCGGGTGACTATCAGTCGGATATAGGCTTCCGTGAGATGGTTGAGACGGAGTGTTTCCAGCACCTGTTCCTTCATTGTTTCGATAGGAATAGGGATCTGTAACATAATTGATTTCGCAGAATCGTAAAGCCGTTCGAGATGTTCGTCAAGTTTAAAAACTCTACCGTTATAGGAGCGGATGCCCTCAAAAACACCATCGCCGTAGAGTAACCCGTGGTCAAACACCGAGACTTTCGCCTCTGCTTTGGGTAAAAATTCTCCGTCGATATAAATCAACATATATGTTTCCTTTAACTAATAACTATAAAACAACCTTTCCATCAACGAGTTGAACAACCCGATCTACTTGTTCGGCGAGTTCCTGATTATGCGTTACAATAACGAATGCCTGTCCAGATTTCGCGTTCAAATCCCATAAGAGTTCCAGTACCGTTTCGCTGCTGCGCCGATCCAGATTCCCTGTGGGTTCGTCAGCAAGCACCACTCTCGGTTGATTAATCAGGGCGCGTGCGATTGCGACACGTTGACGTTCGCCACCCGACAACTGGCTCGGATAGTGTGTGCATCTCTCAGCAAGTCCAACGTAATCAAGGAGTGCCTCAGCCTCTTTGTAAGTCGTTTTATGATTCGATGTTGTGATTAATGCAGCCATTGCGACATTTTCAAGTGCGGTGAATTCCGGTAATAAATGATGAAATTGAAATACGAAACCGATTTCCTTGTTCCGGAACCCAGCGAGGGTCTTGTCTGGTAAACTGAAAATATCGTCTTCGCTGTATAAAACACGACCCGCTGTTGGTCGATCAAGTGTCCCAATAATGTGGAGTAGCGTACTTTTTCCAACACCCGACGCGCCTACAATTGCGAGTAATTCTGACGTGTAGACATCAAGGTTTATGCCTTGAAGTACTCGGAGTTCCGCGTCACCATCATAATACGATTTATGTAAATCTACAATACGGATGAGGGTTTCTGCCGAGTTATTCATGTTGCAATGCTTCAATAGGCTTTAGGTTTGCTGCTTGCCATGCCGGGTAAAGGGTCGCAAGCCAGCAGATTAAGAGTGAAAGTACATTGATGAAGATAACAAAAAACCAATTTACCTTAATCGGCATCTGATTCATCTGATAGATATGACTAAGTCCAAGTTCTGCGAACGAAATGGGTCTGACGGCGCAGTAGAGTGCGAAGCCTATCCCGATGATCCATAAAGCCCAAATGCTGAACTTCCACCCGCCTCTGTTTGGTAGTGCTCGCCACAATGCGATAAGGACCTGTAGAGAAATTGGGACAGCGAGAACGATAACGTACCAGTAAGAAGGCCGCTCGGCGTTGGAACTTAGCAACCAGCAGAGTGCCAGTCCCAGGGCGGTTCCGAGCATTGTCCCAAGTGTCCCAATCACACTCCCTTGAATCATGAAAATTCTCATAATGTTACCGCGGGAGGAACCGAATGTTCTCAGCGTTCCAACATCCTTTGTTTTTTCCATGACTGTCATAATCAGTGTGCTTGCGATATTAAAGGAGGCAACCAAAATGATAAGTGCCTCAATAATAACAGTCGCTATTTTTTCCAGTCGGAGTGCTGAGAAGAGCGGTGCCTGTATCTCCATCCACGTTCTTGCGTCGGGGATCCCCTCTAAAACGGTAAATTGAACAGTATTTTCAATTTCTCTGGCGATTTGTGGTGCTAATTCGGCATCACTTAATCGGACAAAAATCGTATTAATCCGGTTCGCTTTATTATACAACTTTTGGGCATCATTTATATGAATAAATCCGAAGTTGTTATCATAGACCGCCATTTCTGACTCATAGAACCCAATCACAACGAAGTTCGCCAAGTCTGGCACGAGCATTGATGCATTGACCGGATGCTTTACAAGTTTAACGACGAATCGTAAAACATCGCCTTTG
Organism: Candidatus Poribacteria bacterium; assembly: GCA_028820845.1. NCBI lineage: Bacteria > Candidatus Poribacteria > Candidatus Poribacteria bacterium. The sequence continues at coordinate 2,803 of JAPPII010000042.1, read as the reverse complement.
ATAAGACCGAGGCGAGCTGCTAAGCGTTCACCGAGAACAATACCGCCTGTGATTGTTTCATTTCTTATAAGACGGGCGTTTTCAATGTATTCTGAGTTTTGGAGATCCGTTGATCCTGACACCAATTTTGAGAAACCTGTGACTATGTCCTCTTGGACTGGATCGATGCCTTTAATATAGATAACATCTTGAATGGCATCGCTATATTCTGGAAAGACCGCAATCTGGGACAAAATAACCGGTGATGTCGCTACAACGTCCTCAATTGACGCAATCTGTTCTATCCGTTTCTGATAATTGCCAAAAAAACTGTTATCATGCAACCGTAAGACGACATGCGCTTCATTGGCAAGAAATCGGTCTCTTAATCCGTGTTCAACTCCGTCTAACACAGCGATGACGAGAATCACTGTTGCGACCCCGAGAGCGACACCCCCAATAGAGATGAAACTGATAATCGAGATAAAAGACTGTTTTCGCCGAGAACGCAGATAACGGGAAGCTACAAACCATTCAAATCTCATATTTTTAACTATTAAATCTGGTCACCATTCCACTTCGTTTCATGGTGGTTTTTGGTGAAGTCCATCAGTGCTTTGCGTTTTCAGCAGTTAGATAATGGTTAGACCCACTGCTATATGCTAAGACGAGGTAAAAGCTGATGAATCATAATCTGCTTTTAGCATCCCGTATCCGATTGAGTCCTCAAAGATTCCCCATTTTTTTGTATGTTGTCGGCGATGCCCTTCAGCGCGCATCCCGATTTTTTCCAGCACGCGACCAGAGGCGGGATTTCGTGTGAGGCGGTACGCATAAATTCTGTTCAACTTCAACACTTTAAAACTATACGCGACCACAGCCTCTGCTGCCTCGGTGGCATAACCTTGGTTCCAGTAAGATTTCCCTATCCAATAACCGAGCTCAGCTCTCTCGTGCTCTTGCTCGAGTTCAAGACCTATTGCGCCGATCAGGTTTCGCTCTGTTTTGCGTGTAATTGCGAAGTTTATTGCTTCCTCATTTTGATAAGCCTCAAAACATGAGCGAATCCATTCTTCCGCCATGCCATCTTCATAAGGATGTGGGATGCGGAGGACTGTTGATGCCACATCGCGATCACCTGCGAGGCGTTGTACATCAGCTGCGTCTTCAAGTGTAAACGATCGCAATAGCAATCTCTCCGTAAGAAGAGGTGGCGCGGTTCTCATTTTCTCTAAACTCACATTTTAGTATACGGTATTGGATTGTATCTTCAAAAAAATCTTAATTCTCCGGACGCATCTGCGGGAATAGGATGACATCTCTGATGGAGTACTGGTTCGTCAGTAACATCGTCAGTCGGTCAATTCCGATACCGAGTCCGCCTGTTGGGGGCATACCGTACTCCAAAGCGCGTAGATAGTCCTCGTCTACCATGAAGGCTTCGTCGTCACCCGCCTCTAAATTGCTTGCCTGCTCAAGGAAACGTTGCCGTTGATCGATAGGATCGTTAAGTTCACTAAAAGCGTTTACGACTTCCATGCCACAGATAAAGCATTCAAAACGTTCGACGAACGCTGGGTCTTCGGGTTTCTTTTTTGCGAAGGGTGAGACCTCAATGGGGTAATCTGTGATAAATGTCGGCTGAATCAGTTTTGATTCCGCGAATGTGTCAAAAAGTTCAGCGATAATTTCGCCCTTCGTCTCGTCTCCCGCTAAGTTGTTGACACCGGCGTTTACTGCTTCTTTGTATAATTCGTCTGCTGATAAGGGAACCGGATCAATGCCACTGTGTTCTCGTACAGCATCAACCATACGCAGTCTCCGCCAAGGCGGTGTAAAATCGAGTTCATGCGCCTGATAGTGAATCTTCGTTGTTCCGTGAATTGTTTTTACTGTCTCTGCGATTAACGTTTCAGTTAATTCCATTATCTGATGGTAATCGGCGTAGGCTTGGTAGAGTTCAAGCATTGTAAATTCGGGGTTATGATCCCTATCCATACCTTCGTTTCGGAAGTCGCGCGAGAACTCATAAACCCGTTCAAACCCGCCGACGATCAGACGCTTGAGGTATAGTTCATTTGCAATCCGTAAGTAAAGCGATTGTTCCAACGTGTTGTGATATGTGGTAAAGGGACGAGCATTCGCGCCGCCGTAAATCGGTTGAAGGACGGGTGTTTCGACTTCAATAAAATTTTGCGCATTCAGCATGTCGCGGATCGCCTGAACGATTTGTGTCCTCTTGAGGAAAACGTCCTTGACTTCAGGATTCATGATGAGGTCGGCGTAGCGTTGTCTATAGCGTGTCTGTTTATCTTGTAAACCGTGCCATTTTTCTGGGAGCGGTCGAATGGATTTTGAGAGGAGTTGGACGGCATCAGCAAGCACAGTGAGTTCCCCAGTCCGCGTTCGGAAAACCGTCCCTTCAACCCCGATAATGTCTCCGCTATCGAAGCGTCGGTAGATGATGTACGGGGCCGCGCCAATTTTGTCGCGTCGGACGTAAATTTGGATTTTGCCTTCACCGTCTTGAAGGTGCGCGAAACTGCTTTTCCCGTGGTCCCGCTTCGTCATAATCCTGCCTGCAATTCGGACTGTTTTGGTCTCATCGGGGGTCTCTTGGACATCACCAAAATCTTTATGGATTTCGACTGTCGAATGTGTCGGTTCGTACTTATGTGGATACGGCTCTACACCCAATTCTCGAATCTCGTTCAGTTTCTGGCGACGTTGCTGAATTAAGTCCTTTGTTTCTTCCACGATTCACCTCTTTTTTTCTACGTAGTGTTTACATTTTGTTAGCAGTGATCAATATAGCTGCGAAATA
>JAPPII010000041.1 GCA_028820845.1 Candidatus Poribacteria bacterium | reverse complement strand
CATAGGATCGGTGCGGTTAGAAACCGCACCTACCGGTGGAGTGCGTAAGTCCTAATTAATAAGGACAAGGTGACGATTTTCCCCTGTTTCACATTTCACTAAAATAAAAAGAGTAGCGTTTGATCTCAAATCTAAAAGGAGGAACATCATGAATACTAAACTTTTCGTCCTATTTTGTTGCATCGGTTTTGCACTATTCAGCAGTGGCATCTCTACAGAAGCACAGGTCCCAACATCCCCCAAAATCGTTTTTGAATCTTGGCGCGATGGCAATGGCGAAATTTATATCATGAACGCTGATGGCAGTAGACAAGAAAACTTGACGCGACACGGTGCAAGGGACGGCGCGCCCGTTTGGTCCCCAACAGGTAAACATATTGCTTTCCATTCTGATCGAGACGGCACTCGCGATATCTACATCATGAATCCTGATGGCAGAAACGTCCGGAAAGTGTTGCGAACCTTGAGTTATAGAGAGTATCCGACTTGGTCCCCTGATGGGAAAAAACTTGCCTACACACGGTCAGAGGATTGGTCAATTTGCATCGCGGACATAGAAAAGCGAACAGAAGAAAGCGTGGCATTTACGAATATAGTCGGCGGCTTCTCGGACTGGTCCCCTGATGGCTCAGAGATAATTTTTATTTTCATGCAGCCCAGTGATTACCGTATACGCATTATCAATCTCAGGACAGGAAAAGAAAAAGAACTCCCGCTGCCCCCAAATCTCCCGCCGCCGTGGGTGGAAGGACGGTTTTTTTATTTTCCTGCATGGTCGCCGGATGGTGATACAATTGCATTTTCTTGGCGCCTGAAAGGGCTCCACCTTATGAATCGTGACGGGAAAGACGTGACAAAAATTATCCAAGGTACGCGCCCAGCTTGGTCGCCGCAAGGTGATCAACTCCTCTATGATGCCGATAAACGTGTCTTCAGACTTGATATAAACAGCGGCGGTAAAACCCTATTATCACGCGATGGGTTCGATGCGGATTGGTTTGATCCAGCCACGTTACCTGTTGAACCGAATGCAGCCTTGCTAACAACCCAATGGGGAAAATTAAAAGAAAAATAAGACCTCCTTTAAATCGGACACCGCAAATAGCGTTGGGCGAGGTTTTGGGAATGAAGGGCATTATCTAACAATCCCAATGCTTTAGCTTTGGGTCCAACCCACGTGTTTCGTGGCTTTGTAGAAAAAAGAGTTGACGAAAAGGTGTATTTTGTAGTATACTTATCTTACCAGTTGGCAGACATAATGAGCGTAACCGCTTGGTTGCGTGTCTGCCTACCCACTCATTAGGGGTTAAAGGCTGATGCTGGTAAATCCAAGGATGGCATTAAAAGCACACAAAATAGCGTTGCGTCCGACAGATGCACAGGTTACTTGGTTTCAACAACAATGTGGTTATGCGCGATTTGCCTTCAATTCGGCTTTAGCAGATTTCAAGGCAGGTTTATCAGCAGGCGTTTTCCGTTCATTCATAGACCTCAATACTCGTTGGAATCAACGCAAAAAAGAGTTGGACTGGGCAGGCGAACAAGACCAACGTGCTGCATTGCACGGTGTCAAAAACCTATCAGATGCAGTGAGACGTTGGCAGAAAAAGCAAAACAACTTCCCGAAGTTCAAGAAACGCGGTAGTCGTCAATCCTATACAGTCGAAGGTTATCAATGCAAGGTTGATGGTAAGTCTATCAAGTTGCCGAAAATCGGCACCGTCAAGATGTTTTCGGCATTACGTTTTGATGGGAAGATCAAGCGCGTCACCATTTCAAGAACAGCACACCGTTGGTTCGTCTCTATCCTTGTTGACACAGGAATACCTACCTATCCCCGTGATACACGCGGGCTCCCTGTTGTCGGCATAGATGTAGGCGTCAACACCCTCGCAACCCTTGACGACGGCACGAAGTATGAGAACCCACGACCGCTAAAACGGTATGAGCGAAAGTTAGCACGCGAGCAACGGAAGCTAAGCCGAAAGGTATTCTTAAGTCAGAACTGGTATAAGCAGAAACGAAAAGTGGAACGTATTCATTATCGTATCTCTTGTATCCGAAAAGACGCTCACCATAAGGCGGCGACGGCTATCGTTATGTCTGCTGCCAAGATCGGTATTGAGACGCTTTCAGTTACGAACCTGCTTAAGAACCGGAAACTTGCCAAGGCGTTATCAGATGCTGCACTTGGCGGTTTCCTTGAGAAACTCAAAACGAAGGCAGAGACGCTGGGTATCCCAATTGTGCAAGGGGGCAGGTTTTTCGCCAGTTCCAAGACATGTAGTCGTTGTGGAGAAAAGAAAGACGATTTAACACTTTCAGATAGGCACTATCATTGTAGTAATTGCGGAACGTCCATAGATAGAGACGTAAACGCAGCTATCAACTTAAAACATGTCGCGGTGGGATACACCGAGACGTAAAACGCTTGTGGAGTTTCTGTAAGTCCTCCACTTGCGGGAGGCACGAAATGACGAAGCAAGAAGCCCATGACTTTAGGCATGGGAGTATCACAGTGCGTTTGACTTTAGGTATCCTGATGCTAACGGCATTATCAGTCATCAAGGTCGTCAATCTCGCAGCCGACGGAACTTGGGAACAGAAAGCAAACATGCCAACAGCCCGATCAGGCTTTACCACCTGCGTTGTTAACGGAAAGATATTCGCAATCGGGGGGTATGTTGAAGGACTCGGAGACTTGTCCCTTTCAACCCTCGAAATGTACGACCCGAAAACCGATACCTGGGAACGGAAGGCTGATATGCCAACACCCCGCACTGAGGCAGCGACCGCGGTTGTCGATGGGAAAATCTACGCAATCGGTGGAACATCTCTGAATCGATTTGAGGTCGATGTCCTTCTGCGAAATAATGAGATTAGAAGGCTCCGAAGGTGGAAGCCTGAAGACCTGCCAACCGTCGAAATGTACGATCCAACTACTGACACGTGGACGCAGAAAGCCGATATGCCTACACCCAGAAACACCAGGGCCTGTGTCGTGGACGGGAAAATCTACGCGATCGGTGGGCACTCATCCGAGATGGAACCGTTTCGTTTAGACACCGTGGAGGTGTATGATCCAGTGACCGACACATGGGCAAAAGGGAAAAACATGAACCATGCGCGGACGGGTGCCGCAGTGAGTGTTGTTGACGGGAAAATTTACGTCATGGGGGGTGCCGGATTGCCCATGATTATGAATCATCCGGGTCCCTTTCTTTCCAGTATTGAAGTCTATGACCCGCAAAGAAATAGTTGGCGCGAAATAGGGGATATGTTTACCGCAAAATCAGGGCATACCGCAAGTGTCATCAATGGAAAAATTTATGTGATGGGCGGTTATTTTCGGAGTCAAGGGCAGCCGACGACAGATTTTAAAACAATAGAAATCTACCACCCTCGAATCGGTCGTTGGTCCCAAAATCCTGACATGCCTGTTGCCAGAGTTGGCCATAAGGCTGAAGTCGTAAACGGGGATATCTACATTTTAAACGACGCAAGCCATAATGATGTTCCATTTACCACTGTTGAGGTCTACGACACAGGTCGCCAAGGTATGAATCCAACCGATAAACTTCTCAGGACGTGGGGCGTGATTAAAAAGGGTGATAGAGTCCGTCGCTAAAGCAAGTTTGATTGCTCATACACATTTTACGAAAAAACTATTTATGGTAAACCTGAAAAATAAACAGATATTTTACCCCAACCCGGTAGGCGAAGTTTCTAACCTCGCCGGTGCAAAGTGTCGAATTAATTCTAAGGTCCACCATAAAAGATGGAGATAGGGATGAAAGTTGTAGCAAAATTCGGTCCTGAAAGTGCGGGCTTAATTGACAGACCCGACCCAGTCGCTGAGGGTGAGTTCGTCGTCGTCAAAATTCGCTCTGCACCCATGTGCACGGAATACAAAGGCTTCAAAAATGAAGGCACAGGCGACAGGTTCGGACACGAAGCCGCCGGTGAAGTCGTGGAAATCGCACAGGAAGGCACTGTCAAGGTAGGCGACCGCGTTGTCGTAATGCCACACTACCCCTGTGGAAAGTGTTACCTCTGCTTAGCAGGCGAATATGCCCACTGTCGGGACGACCAAAAAGCCCTAAACGTTCCCGAACAGGCGGGTATGACGGCAACGTATGCGCAGTACATCCTGAAACGAGACTGGCAGCTTGTGCCTGTTCCGGACGAACTCTCCTATCATCACGCTGGAATGGCGTGTTGTGGACTTGGATCGACGTTTAATGCCATGCGGTTGATGCATGTTAACGCCTTGGATACCGTCCTCATCACAGGGATGGGACCTATTGGACTTGGGGGTGTGATTAATGCCGTCTATAGGGGCGCGCACGTCATTGCTGTTGAAAGCCATCCCTATCGCGCAGCCCTCGCGAAAAAACTCGGTGCAGCAGAAGTTGTCAATCCACAAGACACGGATGTCGTCGATCAAATTCGAGATTTGACGGGTGGCAGCGGTGTAGACAAGGGGATCGAATGTTCGGCGGCTGCCGAAGCCGTCCGATTGTTGATTGACGTAACGCGTCCGAAAGGACACATTGCATTGATTGGGGGCATTCGTGACGTGGCAATTCAGGGCGGTGAAATTATCAATAAAGGCTTAACCCTACACGGCACGCGGCATTATAACCTCCCAGGCACACCCGCTATGATGCGGATGATTACACAAGTGAAGACGCGGCTGGATACGTTCATCACGCACACCTTCCCGATGCACCAGATTCAGGAGGCGTGGGCACTGCAGTGTACACATGACTGCGGGAAGGTTGTTCTTGATCCGTGGGCGTAAAGTGAATACAAAATTAACCGAGCCTGCTTTGAAGAAAGGAAGCCCTTATGAATTCAAATAAAAACAGTATGCCACTCTCAACACCGCTCGATATCCGTCGTGGTATTACAAACGCAGCAGATGTCGCTTTTCCGTTGCGTTGGGGCATCCTTGGTGCTGGCAATATTTCAGGGATGTGGGTAGAGGCTTTGCACGCCTGCGAAGGAGCAACTGTAAGTGCTGTGGCAGCGCGAGACCTTGACCGGGCGGAAGAATTCGCGAGGCGATACGGCGTTAGGACAGCTTATGGTGACTACCGAGAGATGGTCGCAGCCGATGATGTGGATATCGTCTATATCGGCACGATTAACCCGCTACATAAGGAACACACCCTCCTTGCAATTGAGGCAGGCAAACATGTGCTCTGCGAGAAACCGCTCACTGTCAACCTCTCTGATGCCCAAGAGATGTACGCCGCAGCCGAAGAGCAGGACGTGATGATGCAGGACGGTATGTGGACACGTTTCTTTCCTGCGGTAGAGCATGCCCGTGCTGCAATTGAAGCAGGTACTATCGGCGAGGTTGTGCTAACGCAGTCCGACTTCTTTGATCCGATCTATACCATCCAAGCGGCACCCCTCGCCTTCGGTGCGTCAGCGTCGCCGAGAAATGTCATTGCCATAGGCACTAATGCCGGTGGCGCGATTGTGGATTACGGAGACGACAGGTATGCCATCTTCACATTTCCACCGCGCAACTCTGAACTCCCAGAGATAACAGAAATCGTCGGCACCGCCGGACGTATCACACTTGAGCGACCCGGGCACTGCCCGACGCGTATCTCTATCCGAATCCCGCCTCCTAACGGTGTGCCTTCACAGTACAGAACCCAAAACGCACCTGCGCCGTTACACTATTTTGAGTATCCATTGCCGGGATCCGTAGCAATGCGGAGATCTTCCCCGAATCAGCACGGTTTTCTCTATCAAGCCGAAGCCGTTCACCGGTGCCTCGCAGCAGGCTTGCGTCAATGTCCGCAATACGACAAAAAAGAGTCATTGCACGCAATGAACGTCCTAACGGAAATCAACAAAGCAAGACAAGCATCGCGCCCCTAATACAATGTTATTTCCTGCTGATGACCATCTGAATCTCCTTGAACAACGCTGTTTTAATTTGAGCTACTGTTGAAAATATGCTATAATTTGGTAATTTCAGTAATCCTTGGACTCGAAAACACTACGGAAAAGGAGATAGACCGATGGGACACCCAAATACTTTCACACTCCCTTCCGCACCGACAGAAATAGCCGACCTATATCCTGAATCGGATGGTAAACCTATGGCTGAAACCGAACGCCATTTTAGAGAACTCGTCAAGAATATGAATCGCATTGAGAACCATCTTGCTCATATCCCTGATGCCTATGTGCTTGGGGATATGATGATGTATTATGAAGAAGGCAATCCCCGTAAATCTATCTCGCCTGATATTTTCGTTGCTTTCGGTGTCGGTAAAAAGGAGCGTCGTATCTATAAGATATGGGAGGAGGGAAAGCCACCCGATTTCGTCTTGGAGTTTGCGAGCAGAGGCATCTATCGTAATGACCTGACGCGAAAGGTGAAACTCTATGCGACGATTGGGATTTCTGAATATTTCGTTTACGATGTAGATAGACGTTATTTACCGAGCCCGTTAATGGGTTTCCGCCTCGTTGGCAATGCTTATGTTGAAATTTCAGCCCTTGCGAATGGCGGCATTCCTGCTGCGACATTGGGTTTAGAATTCCACGTCCTTGAGGAGAGTTTAGGCATCTATAATCCGGAAGCAGAGACATGGCTACAAACCGCTGCTGAAGCTGCCCAAGCCCGCGCCGAAGACGCTGAAGCCCGCGCCAAAGACGCTGAAGCCCGCGCCAATCAGGAAACCGAGGCCCGACAGCAAGCAGAAAGCGAAGTCACTCGGCTTCAAGTGGAATTAGAACGCCTGAAAGCCAGTGTCTGATTAAAAATGATACTATATTTGACAAAATGCATCAAGAGCCAATTTCAAAAAGATCCATTGACGTTTTTATCGGTTTAACGCATACGAAAGGCATACAAAATCGGCGCGCTTACGAAGCGCGTCTACTTTATATCAAAGGTTATATGATATGAGCAAACCAAACATAGTCTATATCCACTCTCACGACACAGGTCGGTATGTCCAACCTTACGGACACGCGATTCAGACCCCGAACATACAAAAACTCGCGGAAGAAGGGGTTGTCTTCAGAAACGCCTTTTGTGCGAACCCCACCTGTTCGCCCTCGCGCGCCGCACTCCTCACCGGACAATACGCACATAGCTGCGGCATGGGTGGACTGGCAAACCGTGGCTGGAGTCTCCCGGTCCCTGAGCATCTCATCACCTATACCTTGAATCAAGCGGGCTATACCACAGCCTTAGCAGGATTTCAGCATGTTGTCCGAGACCTTAAAGAGACAGGATACCAGCGGCTCTTATCCGAAGGCACGACGCGCGCAGGCGCAGAAGAACGCGCTCGCGCGTTCATCGCAGAGAAACACGATGCTCCATTCTTTTTAGATGTCGGATTCGGAGAAACGCATCGGCGCGCAAAAGGATTTGATCCACCGCCTGAGGGTGAACCGAAAACCGATCCACGCTATGTGAAACCACCCGCACCGTTCCCCGATACACCCGTGACACGGCAAGATATGGCGGAATACATAGACGCAGCCCGGACGCTTGATAGAAAAATGGCGGTCGTTTTTGATGCACTCGAAGAAAACGGACTCGCCGAGAATACGCTTGTGATATGCACCACCGATCATGGACTCGCATTCCCGCGTATGAAATGCCACCTCAGTGACCACGGTATCGGCATAATGTTGATTGTTCGCGGTCCTGGCGGTTTTAGTGGCGGGCAAGTTGCAGATGGCTTAGTCAGTCAAATAGATCTGTTCCCAACAATCTGTGAGTTGGCGGGAATTGAAGCACCCGCGTGGCTACAAGGCAATTCCATGCTCCCACTGGTGAATTCGGAAGCAGACGATATCCGAGACGCTATTTTTGCTGAAGTCAACTATCACTGCTGTTATGAACCGCAACGCGCTGTCCGGACGAAACGCTGGAAATACATCAAACGCTACGACAACGCTGAGAAGTGGGCACTCCCGAACTGCGACGACAGTATTAGCAAGACCTTTATGATGGAGCACGGTTGGGGGGATGATCCTGTTGAATCGGAACGGTTGTACGATGTCGTGTTTGATCCATCGGAAGCAAACAACCTCGCCGGTAACCCGGATTATGCCGATGTTTTGGCGGAAATGCGAAACCGTTTGGAGCAGTGGCGTGTTGAAACGGACGATCCAGTGAGTGAAAACCAAATTATGGAACCCCCTGAAGCTGCTGTCTCAAACGATCCGACCGATATATCACCGGGCGATAAACACTACCCTGCCCGTGAAATGGTGTGAACGTGGGTTGGGTAATAGTAAGGTGAGTTGTCAGAAATCCACGTCATCAAAAACATTTGGTATTGAAAGTAGAATGTGATATACTTATAGCAGATTCCACAATTATGGAAATGCTCGCATCGTTATGTGAGTTTGTAAATGTGCGTCTCACGGATGTACAGCCTAACAGGAAACTATGCTACAAGTATAAACGTATAAAAGGACGCAGTCAATGAAAACGATACTCCTGCTCTCAATACTTTTTTCTGCCATCGCGTTCCCCGCGCTCGGCGAACTTACAGATGCGGATATAAACAAAATCCGCTTGATTGTCAATGAGTCCGAAAAACGGCTGAAACAGGAAATTAAACAGGAAATTAAACAGGAAATCGCAGCCTCCGAACAGCGCCTCAAAGAATATGTAGACCTCAAAATCGAGAGCGTTAACAAGCAATTTGCAAGTATTGATACTCGCTTTTCAAGTATTGATAAGCAATTTGTGAGTGTGAACAAACGCATCGATCACGTAACAAACGTTGTATATGCGTTAATAGCCCTTATTGTTGCAGCGATAGCGATTCCACAGATCCTTATGGCATGGCGAAGCGGAAGGATCGCACTCTTGAAAGACAAGTAGAGGTGCTCGCACGGGAAATAGAAACGTTGAAGCAACAACAGACGGGACAACCGTAAGACAATCATTCCCCGCCCCTTCAACACAAGTTGAAACAAACTAAAGCCGATTGCCTGCCCACAGCGCGCCTCGGCAGATAACCGTCTGAAAACTCGGATTCTCAAGCACCGCCATATCGTGCCCCAGCGCAAAGTAGAAAACCCGCCCCTCGCCATAAGTATGGTGAAACGCCATAACATGCGTCTCATCTTTCGTCTCGTCATAAGCGTGCATCAGATGATGCGACGCAGCAGGATTGTGCTTGAGATAGTACAGTTCGTCCGTCACCGCAAAATCGCCTAATCCTTCGGTAATCGGATGTTCAGTGTCACTCACATTAACCGTAAAATCCATATATGGGCTGTGTCCGTCGAAAAACCCATTCAGCATACCGTGGTAACCTTCAGATTCCCTAAATGAGGCAGCCGCAGTGTGCAACCCGAAAAAGCCGCCACCTCTTCGGATATAACTGAGCAAACCCGCTTCTTGTGCCGAGGTCAGTTCCCCAACATCCGTATAGAAAAGCACGGTGTCATATCCGCTAAGTCCGTCAGCAAGTACGTCGTAGTCTTGCGAGAAATCCGCTGCAATATTGTCAGTACCGTTGAGCATTGAGGTCAAGAACTGACCATTTCCTGCGTGGTCGTGATAAATACCTTCCGTTCCGACAAATACGAGCAGTTTAAGATTTTCCATTTTTATATCCTTTTATTCGCTGTCGGAAACTATCGGCTGTCAGTTGTCAGTTATCGGTATACCAACAACTGATGGCTGAAAGCGCAGCGACCTGACCGCTGACTGCTAATCATTCGGTGTCACTAGCACTTTAACAGACCCGTGTTCATCGCGACCTGCTGCAACAGCGAATGCCTCACTAATATCGTCCAAGTTAAACCTGTGTGTAACCAACGGATTCGGATCGAGTTTACCCGCGGCGAGTAGGTCGATAGCCACTTGAAATTCCGTCTTTCCGCCGCGTCTGCCGTAACAGAATGACCAGACGACTGTCAGCTCTCGACTCCGGGCAAACCGTTCTGTAAAGGTGAGTGGCGTACGATGCCCACCGACCATACAGACCGTCCCGCGTTTTGACGCGATCTCCGTCGCCTGTTCCAGCGTGTTCGCCGTGCCACCGACGGCTTCAAAAACAACATCCGCCCCTCTACCATCGCTCCAGTCCATAATCGCCTCGACAGGGTTCGTCTTATCCACATTAATAGGCACAGCCCTCACCGCTTCGTGCGCGATCTGTATCGGTCCGTCTGGTTTTCCGAGCATAGCAATAGAGGTCGCCCCTGCGACATCCGCAACCTGGGCAATCGTCAATCCGACAGGACCACTTCCGATAATGGCAACGCGATCCCCCGGTGATACCATCGCTCTGTTGACAGCATGAACCGCTACAGCGTAGACCTCTGCCAACGCACCCCCTTCAGCAGAGACGCTCTCTGGCAAAGCATAGACATTGGGTGTCCGTGCGACCATAAATTCCGCAAAACCGCCCCCACCATGCCGCAAATTCACACAGATGTTATAATTACCGGTGTAGCACTCCGGGCAATCATTACACGGGGTAATCGGTTCAACCGCCACGCGCGCCCCTTTGTCATAGCCTGTAACACTGCTACCTATATCAATAATTTCTCCCATCAACTCATGTCCACCGATACGGGGCGATAAAGGTTGCTCTGGTTGATGGTGGTATCCGTGTAGATCGCTGCCACAGATCCCTGCCGCTTCTACCTGCACCAGCACTTGTCCGTCTTCAGGGGTTGGATCTGGTACGGTTTCAACTCTAATGTCTTTTCCGCCGTAAAATTGTGCCGCTTTCACGATAGAGCCTCCTGAAAAGTAAGTCGTCTGCTTGAAACATAACATAGTATGTTAATCGTGTCAATCGGTTTCTGCTATAGCCTTGACAAAAGCCTTGCACAGAAGACCCAGAAAGCGTATAATGCAGAACATGAACTTTCAAACACATTGTAACCGTTACCTACAGAGGATACGCCGCACACAAGAGAGTGCAGCGGCAACGCCAGAACTTTCGCTATTCCCACACCTCCAAGCCTTCCTTGAGGAACTCTCCGTTAACCATTTTCGTAGAAACACTGTCCGCTTCGTCCAAGAGCCGAGGCGATTGGATCAGATTGGCAGACCGGATTTCGTCGCGATGGATGGCTTGCTGCCCATCGGTTATATTGAAGCAGAAGCGTACGGCAGAGATCTGAACAATCTCACGGGACACGCCAGAGAACAGAACGCGCGTTTTACCGAAAACCTTGATAACTTTATCCTGACGAATTTCGTTGATTTCCAGTTGTGGACGGATGGTCGGCAGCGTGCAGAGGCACGCGTTGGGGATGGCACTGAAGATTTCGAGACATTACTGGAGCGGTTTCTGGACGCTGGAGATATTCAGATTGCCACGCCAGAGGCACTCGCGGGATACCTCGCCAGACGGACGCGGGAACTACAGACCCAAGTCGCAACGACGCTCGTGGATGAAGGTAGCGACATCTACAGGATGTTCTCAGCATTCAAGGAGCTCCTCCTGTCTACATTGACCCCTGACGATTTTGCGGATATGTATGCACAGACGCTTGCGTATGGATTATTTGCGGCGCGCTGCACACTCCCGAATGCCACGAACTTCTCTCGACACACGGCTGTAGATGCGCTGCCGAGATCAAACCCGTTTCTCATTGAACTCTTTCATCATATCGCCTCACCGCGGCTCGAGGCAAACGTTACCTATATTCTGGACGAGATCTCAGCACTCCTCCGAAACGTTCCAGCGGAGATGCTCCGCACGGCGTTTGCGGGTCGGAATCAATTTGAAGACCCCGTTATCCATTTCTACGAGACCTTCCTCGCTGAATACGATCCGCAGCGGCGCGTCGATCGCGGTGTCTATTACACACCACCACAGGTTATCTCCTATATCGTTAGGTCTGTGGACAGTCTGTTGAAAACGGAATTAGACAGACCGGACGGTCTTGCCGATGACAACACGCTCATCCTTGACCCTGCGACAGGGACGGGTGGTTTTCTGTTGACGGTATTGGAGCATATCCAAGCGTCTGTGACGCAAACCTACGGTACGGCGGAGTGGGCGCAGTATGTCAACGCCGAACTGGTTAAACGGATTTTTGGGTTTGAACTACTCGTTGCCCCTTATACGATTGCGCATCTGAAGTTGGGACTGTTCTTACAATCGCAAGGATGGGGTGCGGATGAACGGCTCGGTATCTATCTCACGAATACGTTGGAGCAACCCGCGGAGATGCAGCCCCCGTTGCCCTTTGCGGAGTTTATTTCTGACGAGGCAAACGCTGCGTTGTCGGTGAAACGTGATGAACCGTTGCTTGTCATTCTTGGGAATCCGCCTTATAAGCAACATTCTGCCAATCCCAGTCGTGTAGGAGGAGAGCTAACTTTTATCGGTGAACTCATGGAAGATTACAGACAAGTAGATGGAGAACTACTTGGTGAGATAAACCCGAGAGCACTTCAGGATGATTACGTGAAGTTTATCCGTTGGGCACAGTGGCGAATTGATAAGAACGGCGAGGGTGTTGTTGGTTATATTGTCAACAACAATTTTCTTGATGCTCCTACTGCTCGCGGCATGCGCCAAAGTCTCTTGGAGAGTTTCAACGCTGTTTATATTCTCAACTTACATGGAAGCAACAGAAGAACGGAAGCTATTCCTATAGGGCAAAGAGATGAAAATGTGTTTGACATTATACAAGGTGTTACTATTCTGTTATGTGTCAAAGAACGCGATAACCTTGATCCAGCAAAAGTCTATTACTCAGATATGTGGGGATCTCGAGAGGAAAGGTACAACATGCTTTCGGAAATTGATGTTCAAACCACTGAGTGGTATGAACTGCAACCAGTATCACCGTATTATCTTTTGGTGCCGCAAGTCACTGCTTGGAGAACAGAATACGAAGCAGGATGGAGTATTACTGACATTTTTCAAACCAGCTCAATTGGTGTTGTCACAGCACGAGACAGATTAACAATTCATCAATCCCCCGAAAATGTTCGCGAAACGGTAACGGGTTTTGTTTCACTTTCTGTGGACGAAGCGCGGGAGAGATACAGGTTACCCAGAGATAGTCGGGATTGGCAAATTCACCTTGCCCAAGCGGACCTCCGTAATAATCTCGATACTGAACAACACGTAACACCAATTTGCTACCGTCCGTTTGACACACGCTGGACCTACTATACTGGTCATTCGCGTGGATTTCATTGTATGCCTCGCCCTGCTAATATGTCTCACTTACGTAGGGAAAATTTTGCTCTCTGTGTCTGCCGTATTGTCAAGAGTCCTGTATGGCAACATGCCTTGATTACCGATAAAATTACAGATAATTGTTATATCTCGAACACAACCAGTGAATCTGCCCATGTATTTCCGCTCTACTTGTATCCAAACCCTGAAGAATTAGGTCTTGAGACAGAGCGTTCCGTCAATTTCAAACCGCCTTTTCTCACAGCACTCTCGAAGGCGTTGGAACTCCCGCAGGTTGAAACCTTTAGTCTCCCAGAAGGTGTTTCGCCGGAGGAGATTCTCGCCTATATCTATGCGATTTTGTATAGTCCAACCTACCGCGAACGGTATTACGATTTCCTGAAATACGATTTCCCTCGTATCCCTTTACCGCAGGACATTGAACAGTTCCAAACGCTCGCTGCGTTGGGGCAGCGTCTGATGGATTGGCATTTATTGAAAGATGTATCAGTGCCGCCGCGCCATCGGTTTGAGGGTGAAGGGGATGGCGTTGTTGGACGCGTGCGTTATGTGGACGATAAAGTTTGGATTAATACATCTCAGTATTTCACGGATGTACCTGAAGAGGTCTGGGGGTATGAGATTGGTTCGTATCGGGTGTGTGAGAAGTGGTTGCGGGATCGGAAGGGTGTGGTGTTGCGTTATGAAGATGTGCGGCGGTATCGTGCGATTCTGGTGGCTGTGGCGGAGACGCTTGGGGTTATGCGGGAGATTGATGAAGTACTTGAATTTTAACTACTTTAAGTTTCAGTTCTATCACTTTACCAAAATCGTTGTTGAGGAGTTTGTTTCGCAATAAAATTATAATCCCTTTTGTGATTATAGATAAGGTTAGTAGCGTATCTCTGAATGGTTTTTGTTGGATAGTGCAATAAAGGTTGCTGAACCTCAAGAGGATTATAAAAAGAGCTGCGAGAGTGAACACGAAATGGAATAAAGATTTGGTTATTTACTGGTAATATTTCTGAACCTTGGAAATCAGAATTTTCGGATAAAAGAACTTGATAGCATTCAGTCACTCCCTTTAGTCCTAAAAAATAATAAATTCTACAACCAATGTTATTTTCCGTAATGAAAAAAATTATTTGATGAAAATGATGATGATAAAATTTTGAATTGTTTGGCAAAAATTTTATATTTTCAATTGGATCCGTTTTTTGAATAAATTTACTTGTGTCGCCAACTCCCTTTAAGATAAAATCCTTGACTTCATCAAACATAGATTCTGAACCTCTGTATTGATACTCGCTTTCTAGGTCTTTATTATATGGGGAATGAATAGAGTAAGCATACAAAAAGCTATGAAACGCATTTTTTACTAATCCTCTCATAAGTATAGGATAGGCTTTGGATTTAGTATGAGGGACACCTAAAACTCGTCCATACCCTCGTTCTGGCTTGTCGGATGTATCTTCAATTACTCTTTGTGTTTTCTTTTTTGCTTCATCCGGCAGAGAATTATAAAATAGTGCTATATCACTCTCCTCCGGTTTTTCTAAGGGCATCACAATACATATTTTTTGCGCTTTCAGAAATTTTTGCTTTAGTTCCTGTTTATCTCTGAGATATTCTTTAACCAGTGTGGGGGTGCAGAATTCAACCACATTCTCTATTGAGTATTTTCCACGATTTGTAATTTCAAATTTGTCTTGCAGTTCTGTTTCTGACCATTGCTCAGCAACAGTTTTAAATGTTGATTTGTCGTAAATAAAAACGCAATAAGTAGTTTTGGACATAGGCAATTTCAGTTTTCTTAATGTTATCACG
>JAPPII010000040.1:7646-50088 GCA_028820845.1 Candidatus Poribacteria bacterium | reverse complement strand
TTTATTTCGCAGCTATATTGATCACTGCTAACAAAATGTAAACACTACGTAGTATTGTTAAGGAGGAGACACTCGAATGAAACCGACAATTATGATTCTTGGTACTACACACTTATCGAATCCGGGAATGGATGGTATCAATACTAAAATGGATGATGTCCTCGCGCCCAAACGTCAACGTGAGATTAAGCAATTAATCAAACAACTCAAGGCGTTTAGTCCTACCAAGATAGCAATGGAAGTGGATTTCTCACGGGATGCTGAAATCAATGCAGATTACCAAGGTTATCTGAATGGAACATATCAACTTAAACGCAACGAAGGGCACCAGATTGGCTTTCGGTTAGCAAAACAGCTGGGACATTCAAAGATATACTGCGTGGATTATTTCCGAAGCAGTAAAGACAATCCAATCTTTAGAGGCGGTATTGATAGTAATTTGATAAACACGATTGACTTTGCAAAGAAACACAATCAGGAACACCTCTTCGGATCCCATCCCAGAGATCCAGGAAAAGTTATAGTGGATGAGGATGGAACAGTCTGGATTGAACCGGAGAAATATGAGCCAATAATTGACATGCTTATACGTCTCAATCAGCCAGCATGGAGCCGGGCAAGTCAGCGAGCATATTTACATGATGCACGTGTTGGGTTAGGAGACGAATATCCAGGGGTGAATTGGCTCGCCCATATTTGGTATGTCCGGAATCTCAAAATCTTTGTGAATCTGACGCGCATCACGGAGTCTACCGATGATCGCATTCTACTGATTATCGGTGTCGGACATGTCTATCTGGTGCAGCAGTTTCTTGAGGAGTCGGGGGATTATATCGTCGAAAGTCCTCTGAAGTACTTAAAGGCAGAGGATGAAGTTCGTGAAGATTGATTTGATTGGCATCCTCGCTGCGGAAAATGGTATAATTTACCAAAGTTTTTGGATAAAGATGCCCCTGACGCTTGAGACTAAAGCAAGCACAACTTAATAGGTCGCCACAAGGTAGTAACTCAGGTAGATCAAAGATTTATCTGCAAAAAATAACAAGGAGGACCCTAAAAATGAAACCAGAGCAAGTGATAAATCAGGATCCTGAGATTCATGGAGGGACGCCCGTGTTTACCGGCACCCGTGTTCCCGTAAAGACACTCATTGATCACCTAAAAGCTGGTGAGAGTCTCGACTATTTTCTTGAAGGATTCCCTTCTGTCTCTCGGGAACAAGCAATCGCTTTTTTAGAACTCGCGCTGACCCAAGCAATTGGATCACACCCACAATAAGATCGATTCGCGTTGTGCTGTGTTGTTCCAAGGTTTACGCATTTGTGAGCCCACAATGCTATAAGGATCGCAACGAGCCAACAACATTCAGAGATTCAAAATAACATGCGCGTTCTACTTGATGAAAACTTAGACTGGCGATTGGTCCGATATTTTGATGCTGATTTTCAAGTTACGACGGTTTCTCGGCAAGGGTGGAAAGGGATGCGAAATGGCGAACTCCTTGAGCAAGCCGCAGCAGCATTTGACGCACTGGTGACAATGGACAAAGGTATCGAACATCAGCAGAACTTCCGCAAATACGCGATCGGTGTCATTCTCATCTCCGCCAGAAGCAATCGGCTTCAAGACATCCAACCTGCTATGTTGCAAGTCAATGCAGTGTTAAGAAAAATCCAACCCCGAAACATCATTCACGTAACAGTCAGTTAAAGTTCCCCAGATGCTTGTTCCCTCATTTCTTACACAAGAGGTTTCTGAGAAACCTGCTCTACCTCAAAATGCAATTTCTTGCTTTTTTTAAACCACTTACCGAAAAATCTCCCTCTTTAATTCAAAACCCAATTGGGAAATGCCTATGCGATACGATCTATTAACATACATCAATCTGACAGATGAAGACCTCATTCGGCTTACACAAGCCGGTGATGAGTTGGCGTTTACAGAACTGATGTCGCGTTATAGTCCGCGCATAGAGAAAGTTATTATCGCGAATTCGAGACAACGCCGGGACGCTGAAGAAATCCTCATGGACATCTGGAGAGCCGTCTGGGAAAATATCGGCGGACTGCGGCGCACCGAAAGTTTTGGTGGCTGGTTGCAGCGTATCGCTTACAACGCTTGTAAGAGATACTACACTTCCGGGCATCATTCGAGAAGTGAAATTCCGCACCCTGACTTAACTAATTATATTGATCAGAATGCGGTTGCACGTTTCCGAGAAACAGAACTTCTCGAAGATGTTAGAGAAGTCGTGCATCACCTACCAGATAAAGTACGCAGTGTTGCTGTGCTATACTATCTGGAATCGTGGAATATCAAAGAGATCCACGCTGAACTTGGATTGGCGATAGGGACAATCAAGACCAAATTAAGACAGACCCGTGAACTCCTGCGCAAGGAGTTCGGTGTCGAATCTGAAAGAGGGAGAACTATGTCATATAGACGTGAAGAATCCAAGCGTCTCCGACACAAAATCAAGGTTGTGGGTGTTGGCGGTGCAGGCGGAAACGCTGTCAAATGGATGATTGAAGCAGGTTTGACAGATGTTGACTTTTACGCTGTGGACGTAGTCAAGGAAGCACTTGACAAACACAATGACGCAACACCTGTGCGGATCGGTATGAACAGCACGCCAGGATATTGCGGAGCGGATCCAGAGATGGGTAAAAAGGCTGCTGAGGAGGATCGCGAGAAACTTCATTCCATCGTTGCAGATGCCGACCTCGTTTTTATTATAGCGGGTATGGGCGGGGGAACGGGTGCAGGGGCTGCGCCGCTGATTGCCTCGCTCGCTCGAAACCAAGGGGCTTTAGCAGTAGGCGTTGTGACGTGTCCCTTCAATTTTGAAGGTGAACGTCGCGCCGAAAAAGCAGAACAGGGACTGCAGGAATTTCGAGAAAATGCGGACACCGTCCATGTCGTACTAAATCAACGATTGCTTGATTCGATAGAAAACAAGCAAAAACTGAAAATACGCGAGGCGTTTCGCTTGAGTGATGAAGCACTTCTTCGCGGCGTTGAAAGCATCTCGGAATTTTATGCCAGCACGGCGCGGCATTAACACTGACATCGGTGCAGATACAGGGAGCGAAACCCAACACGCCAAAAATTATCGGAAGTTGGGTTTCGCTATCAATTTTTATAAAATGCGATTCGATTTATAGCAGATTCCGCTATTTATCACGCGATCGGTGCGGTTGGGAAACCGCACCTACCACGGAATTGCGTAAGTCGTGAGAAAAAAGATTAGTAGCCTTAGAGGAAGCGCATGAAAATAAATTTGTTAATGATTGCAGTTTTGGTATTCACGATAGGTTCTCAACCAAGAATTGCCTTAAGCGACATGACGGTAAAAAAAGAACTCACTGCCCTAAGAACAGAGCAGCCACCCACCCTTGATGGTGTTCTCAACGATACTTGCTGGCAAGATGCACCGCAAGCTACCGGTTTCACCGACGAACGCACCGAAAAACCGGCAAGGAACCAATCGGTGGGTCGGGTCGTTTATACGGACACAGCCATCTATGTCGGACTTCATCTCTACGACGATATGCCCGCTAAAATTGTGGCGCGCCAGACGAAGGACCAGACGCGCATCCGTGGAGAAGACTGGGTCTCCTTCAGTCTCGACCCGTTTCATACACATCAGTTTTCCGACAGAAATTTCTTTATTGTAAATCCGCTCGGCACAAAATACGCCCATCTTGCCACTGGACGTGCGGAGAAAAGCGAATGGATCGGGTTGTGGAAAGCCGCTGCACAGATTGTAGAAGATGGCTGGATCGTGGAGATGGAGATCCCGTGGCAGATGCTTGATTATCCAGACACAACTCAACCCGTTCGGATGGGTATCAATGTCGATAGATTCCAACAACGCACTGGGGAGCGTTCATGGTGGTGTAATTTGGGGGTCAATGAGTTTAGGGAAAACGATGGACACTGGATTGACGTACTTCCGCCGCCTCGGAAACGTGAACTTAAGTTATTACCCTATCTAATTGGGGGTATTAGTGAAACGGAAACCGATGAACGCGCGTATACCGCCCGCGCGGGAGCCGACCTCCGCTATGAAGTTACGCCACAACTGCGACTCATCGGCACAGCAAACCCTGATTTTGACAACATTGAACAAGCCGTGGAGGGTATTGATTTTTCTTATGGTGAACGCTTCGTTGCGGATCGGAGACCTTTCTTTTCGGAAGGCGGCAATGTCTATCGCCTCGGCAGTTTTTTCCATTCGCGGCGAATAATGGATATGGATGGCGGGCTTAAAGTCTTTGGAAAGATTGGCAAAAAAACTTCGGTTGGCACCCTTGGCACATATCACCGAAACAATCAAAACGTTATCCTGCAAGCTTCACAATCGCTAACAACAACATCCAATATCAGAGCAGCGTTCCTTTCAAATCATCACCGTGACACCGCAGCGAACAATGTAGGTTACTTGTCAGGCGATGTAAGATTTGACAAGTTTTCAGTACGGTCTGGCTTCGCCCAAAGCTGGGCAGACGAATCGACCGGAAGGAACGGGTACACCAATGTAATCCACCAAGGGCAACTCGTTCAGCCATATTTATCCGTATTTTTTGCGGATTCAGATTTCGTCAATCGACTCGGATACCATCCATTTACGGGTTATCGCGGTGTAAGTTTAGGGAGTTATTTCCGTAACGAGTGGCGTGAAGGATTCTTCCGTAGAGTATTCGCTTCTATCCAAAGCGAGATTTCTAATACTTACGAAGGCGAGGTCTTTCGGCGTGATCTGTCCATATCTTCACTGATCCTAACACATAGTGACTACGCGCTCGCCGCTGGCTGGAAGGGTGGGCAATTTGAAGAATTCAGCGATAGTGTTTTCAGCATCGGATTACGTGCGCGTGCTTCTGATAGATTCAATAATGTCGGTATTACCTACAATTGGGGTGAACAGGCAGGCGAAACGATTCAGCGCATCAGCGGAAATCTGAATCTCCGTGCCTATAACTTCACTGTGGGGTTGTCCTCGCAAATCCAATGGCATTTCGAGACACGCTATCAACAGATTTTAACACTCACCTATGACTTCAGTCCGGCTCTTAGCCTTGGGAGCCGGTTAATATGGCAGGCAGAGGGCGTTAATATTTACTTTGCACTGCGTCGTTCGGGTTATGCTGGCACCGACTTTTTCATCATCCTCGGTGACCCAAACGCCCAGGAATTTAAACAGCGTTTCGTTGCCAAGGTAATCCGCGCATTTTAGATTCTTTAATATTCCCACCACCTAATCTTCCATAGGGCATTTTATGAAAAAAATGCAACTGTTTTGGAACTCATTTGTAGTAACGACAACCTCACTTTATTAATAGCAAGTTTTGGTTTGCAAGCTGCGCCAAAAGAGCGGAGTTGAAACATAAAAAAAGATAAATGCCTTTGATAAATTTTTTACTATCTTTTTTATCTGAACGAACTCTATATAAGCGAAAGGGAAAACGCAAGGGTTGAGAGGTTCGGAGAATGTATCTTCTATCTCTCCATTCTCTCAAATTGGGTTCATTTGGTTTCAACACCCTTTTTCAAAATAATGCAACCTTTCGACATCTAAGGTGCGTCACTTAAATCAACGGATGTAAAATTTTAGCAAAATTGCCACTTGCAAATTCAAATGCAAGTCCTATTCTAATAAGGAGAAAAAAATGCGCTTCCTAATGATTAATCTAATCCTCGTCTGTTTGTTGCTCTTCGGCATCGGTTACCTCGCTTTCGGCTACGATGAGACTGTCGTGTCTGCTGAACCGCGCGACCCTCACACAGAGGAGAAACCTTGGGGAGCGTCTTTTGAAACATCCTACAAACGCCTCAAAACGGACACCGACTTGGATTTGAGATAAAAAGAGGTTTTTTAATAGAATTCGGGTTAAGTCAACACATCCTAAAAATAATTAACAGTGACAAATTTCAAAATAAAAAAAGGAGAAAAAAATGAAAACGCAAATTCGCCAGCAAAATGGCATCTCGATTTTGAAACCCACTGGAAAGGTGGGCGGACGTTCCGTATCAGACTTACGGGAAGTTATCTTGCCACAAATAGAGGCTTCTGATACCCCACGTATCCTCATCAATTTTGAGCAGGTCAATCGGATCGATAGTTCAGGTCTTGGCACCTTGATGGAGGCATACGCTGCTGCGTCACGAAAACAAGGACGCGTGGGGGTCATCAATGTCGGGAAACATATCAAAAATCTCATTGTTCTGAGTCGTTTGGTTAATGTGTTTGAACATTTCGACAGTGAGGACGCTGCTGTTGCTGGATTGTCAGCTTAGCTGCCGAAGTCCAGTAGAATATCCACAGGGAACTGGTTTTTTTACCGGTTCCCTTTTTTGTTGCCTGACACTCACAAAATAACCTCTAAAAAATACAGTTTTTTAATTTTTTGTCCATGATGCACGTTTTCTCATCAAACTTTCGTCTTTAATAATAGAGTGTGTAAATCGAACCGAACGGCCTAATTTTACAACACTCGGCGTTTGATTAAATCTCTCGGCGAAGGCATATATGATTCAATCTGTTCGTGAGGAGGAAGTTTCGTGGAAAGAGAAGACGATGTTCAGCTGATCCATAAAATCCTATCAGGCGATGACACTGCGTTTGGTATCTTGGTCGAAAAGTACCAAAAGAGTGTGCATGCCCTGGCATGGCGGAAGACCCAAGATTTTCACTATGCGGAAGATATTATGCAAGATACCTTCCTGAGGGCATATAACAAACTTTCGACCCTCAAGAATCCCACTCAATTTGCGGGATGGCTCCATGTCATCGCAAATCGGCTTTGCATTGATTGGATGCGAACCCAAAAGTCTGGAATGCAGTCCCTGGAGGACACACCTATTGAAGAAATCGAGAAATCCTCCTACACCCATCACATATCGGAACAGCGGATGACAGAGAGAACCGAGCGTTACCATGAACTTGTGAAAAGACTTTTGGAAAAACTGCCTGAGAATGAACGCGCCGTTGTAACACTCTTCTATCTTGACGAAATGTCAACGAAGGAGATCGGCAGATTCATGGGCGTGTCGGTGAACACAATTACGAGTCGACTCCAGCGAGCGCGAAAGCGTCTGCAAACAGATCCAGAATTCTTGAATCAAGAATTCTTTGGCCATTTAGAACTATCAGATAATATCAAGGAGAACATCATGAGTCAATTAGAAGAAATTCGCAGCAGGTTCAATGCATTCATGGAAAATGTGAAATCTGATCCTGCATCAAGAGCGGCCATTCTTACAGAAGCCTGCAACGAGATTGAAGCTGCGCTTAAGGGTGAAATTACGCCCGAATTGGTGCATCTTGCCGTCGATGAGATATACCCGTATATGGGCAAACTTGGCATGGAAAAACGGCTATCTCTACTCCGTAGGTATATGAATGATACGCTGGATAATACCGAGCGTTTCTGGGCACATAATGAGTTAATCGATAGTCTCGCTTTTCTTGGGAGAAATCGAGAAACCGCTGAAGAACACTCTCTGCTTTACCGTTGGACGTGCCGGCACTTGTCAGATAAATATGTGTTGGAGGCTGTTAAGCTGAGTGTGCATAATTGTTGGACGGCGGAAGGTCGTATTGATGACTGGATTCAACTTTATAATGAAGCCTCTGAACGTTTGGAAAGCCCTGAAGTGAGTTACTACAGTCGTGGCGAGTTCCTGCAAGTCGGAGCAGATGTCTTACGGGGCAACAACCGGTTTGATGAAGCACTCCTTGAAATAGAAAAGTTAGAACGTGCTAACAACGATCTCAGTTCGGAGCACTATTTTCAATTCTGGTTGATCGCAAAAGAAAATCGACTCCTCGTCTACGGTAGACAGGAAGATTGGGATCGTTTCGATCAAGTCTTTACGGAAGTGAATGCGTATCTGGAAGGAGAGTTGAAGAAACGGGATGCAGGTCAACCTGTAAATCTTGACCATCTTTGGTGGTTTGCTCACGATGTCGGTTGTTGTCTGTTGTGGTTGAAGAAGTATGACGAGGCGAAACGGTTCCTACAGATCGCCATTGATTTGGAAGATAGCAACCATTACGGGCACTTCCAACTTGCTGTGAGTACCTGGGCTTCTGAGAAGGATCGAGAGAAGACTTTACATCATTTAAAAATCGCTCAGGACTATTATGTGGTAACTCCCTATAATCGGGATACATACTATCCGACTTTCCTTGAGACCCCTGAATTTTCAGATGTAAAGGATGATGAAGCGTTTCTGAAGGCTCTGGGACAGAAATAAGGCAACACTAATTCGGGTGATCCTTATGAACTTTCGTGATGCTATCACGGTGGGTGTAAAGCCCCTGGTGCAAAATAGACTCCGGGCAGGATTGTCCATTCTCGGCATCTTCATCGGGATTGCAGGTGTACTGTGCATGATCGCTATCGGCGATGGCGGGAAACTTATCATCGCTCAAAACCTTGAAATGATGGGCGGTGCCAATCAGATTGCATTTTGGACACGGACTTCTATTTGGAAGGGACCGCGGCTCGTCCGGCGCACTACAGAACGATATACCCTTGAGGATGCCTCTGCAGTTGAGGCAGAATGCCCCGATGTACTGTACGTCTTGCCTAAAGTAGAAGACTTCAACACCTTTGTTAGCAACCGAAACGGGTATCAGGCGAAAGCACGTTTAGAAGGTATTACAGCAGACTACGCTCCCGGCATGGGTTGGGAAGTTCACGCCGGTAGATTCCTCTCCGACAGCGATATCGAAAACGCAAAGCAGGTCTGTGTCCTCGGCGCTAACACTGCCAGAGAGCTTTTTGGTGAGGCATCGCCCATCGGACAAGAGGTGAAACTTCGGTATCATTGGCGGCAATCGCAGATCAGGTTACGGGTTATCGGAGTGATGGCAACAAAAGGCATGAGCCTCAGCGACGCGTATTCTTTAGATGATGCGATTTCTGTGCCGTTGACAACCTATCAACAACGGGTAAAAGGCTTTCGTTATGTTGACTATCTGCTCGTCTTTTTTAGAAAAGGTGCAGAAATTGATAGTATTATTGATTCGGTTAAAAACACGCTGCGTAAAAGACACCGAGGGAAAGATGAGTTTATCGGGGTTTGGATAGCGAAACTGACGGCTCGACGACTTTTCCACATTCAAAAAGTGATGAAAATCACGTTAGGGAGCCTTGCAGGTTTCTCGCTGTTCGTCAGCGGTGTCGGCATCATGAATATCTGCCTCGTTTCTGTCGGCGAAAAGACACGGGAGATAGGTTTGCGGAAATCGGTCGGTGCGAAACGGGTAGATATCTTCTATCAGTTCTTGACAGAATCCATTTGTCTCTGTCTCTGCGGCGGGGTGCTGGGCATCGCAGGTGGTTGGGTGGCGGCGCATGGGATGGCACGGCTCGCGGTGCGGATCGTGCCAGTTGTGGATGCGTGGCCCGTCGTGTTATCCTTACCGTGGATACTCACCTCTGTTATCTTCTCAATCGTCATGGGTGTAGGTTTTGGGGTCTATCCTGCAATGCGTGCGGCACGGTTTTCACCTACTGACGCACTCCGAACTGAAGATTAATATTTATAAAGGTAGACGGAGAAATCTTTTCTTGACCGCTTTTACTAAATCTGCTATCATCCCTACAATTATTAACTAAGGAGGAGTAACCAAATGAAAACCAGAGCGTTATCAATCAGCGCGCTCGTCCTATTTATTGTAGGGACGTTAGCTGTTTCAAGCTATGCGATATTAGACCCTGATACCATTGTGGGTATATGGAAATTTGATGAAGGTAAAGGAGATACGACCAAAGATAGTTCAGAAAACGGAAATGATGGCGAGCTCAAGAATAAACCCAAATGGGTAGATGGCAAATTCGGTAAGGCACTTGAATTCGACGGCTCATCTTTTGTGGATATGGGAAACGATGAATCGCTCCAATTCGATGGGAATGTGACAATCGTTTTCTGGGTTAAACCTGAAAGCGTCAGTGCCGGTCGCCAAAACTTAGTTTGCAAGTCTTATGGCGGCGAAGGTTGCTTGACATTGGAACCAGACGGTCGATTGAGTTTTTATTGGGGTGATTGTGGTGCGAATTGTCAGCCGTATGTAGAGGTTAGAAGACCGGTCGCTGGGACTTTCGTAGATGACGAATGGATTCATGTCGCCGAGACGAGAAATGTTGACGACCGTGAATACAAGATGTACAAAGACGGTGAAGTTACTGCCGAGGATAAATGGGCGAAATGTGGGGCACACCCGTGTGGAGATTCCAGCCCCAGCAACCTTAATTTGCTCATCGGTTTCGGTTATGCCGGTCACTTCAGGGGCATCATTGATGATGTTGCTATCTTTAATGTAGTTCTCAGTGAGGA
Source organism: Candidatus Poribacteria bacterium (assembly GCA_028820845.1). Classification (NCBI taxonomy): domain Bacteria; phylum Candidatus Poribacteria; species Candidatus Poribacteria bacterium. The sequence goes on along the minus strand of JAPPII010000040.1, from coordinate 39,738 downwards.
TGAGATTACACAGATTATGGAGGATGGATTGGAAGAGGCGTTTGATGTCTCTCCTGCCGACAAACTCGCCACGACATGGGCACATATCAAGCGATAACGGGGCTGTACGTAAACGCATTGTTAAAGGCAAGAACACACCGTTCTTGCCTTTTTACTGTTTTCGTGTTTTTTTTTGCATTCTCATAATTCGCGTGTTATAATATATAGCGTTGCTTCGCGAGAAAGTCTGTTCTGACCGTATTTTCATTTTATGAGGGCAACCGTCATGTTTAAACGTCAATTAGACCCATTCAAACATGAAAATGTGGGGATGTTTGACCTCGCTTCCATTGGTATAACACTTGCGCTCGCTATTTGCATTGGCTATTTTGGCGGTAAGTGGATCGGTGGCAAATTAGGCAACGCAGCAATTGGATCATACATCGGTTTCGGAATAGGGGTTGCTGCTGGATTCATGGAAATGTTTCGTTCGGTTGCGCGCTGGAACCGGCGACTTTACGGTCAAAAGAAACAGGATCACTCTACCTCAGAAGAGACGCAAAATTCTGAAGGATAATACTTAACAATCCCAATCCTTTAGGTAAATCGAAAGAACCCTCGCGGTCGGGCATACCGAGAGTCTAAACGCTTGTGGAGCAGAAGTAAGACCCGAAATCACGCCAAACACTTCGGTGGGTATGGCAGGCGGGCATACTGCGACGAAGCAAGAATCCCACCGCTTTAGCTGTGGGAGCGTCAAAAAGGAGTCACTTAGATGGGGCCCGTTTTGGAAGTTGGCGACCGATTTATCCGCCAAGTCTATATCTTAACAATCTGTCTCACCATAGTCGTTGGAGCAGTGTTGTTAGGATTCAAACGTCCCGCACTCCCCAGTTTTCTTATCGGCAGCATTATCAGCCTTAGCCTCTTCTGGTCAATCGAATTCGTAGTCCGACGCCTTATCCAGCCTGGGAGAACAAATCGCACAAAGTATTTACTGGGTTTCATTGCGTTCGGTAAATATACAGTGTTGGGTGGCATACTCTATTTCCTATTTAAAACGGAGTGGATGAACATTTACGCGCTTGCAGGCGGTATTGCTTTGGTACAAGGTGCTATTATCATCAAGGCGATCGGTTTGGTGATGTCTATTCTTTCCAATAAGGGTTCCAAACCGTCGTAAGGCAGCGTTTACAAATCGACTTTGAACTGAAAAGTGCCAAGACCGCTATATTTAAGAAATACTAACAACAAAACATGAAAAAACTATCGTTTATCTGCTTGGTTGTGGGACTCAGTTTGGCAGGAGTCGCTGGAAGTTTCGCAGCCGACAACGGTCACCGCAGTTTGCTCTATCCGATTTCGCGGCTTTTACCGGATGAAATGATCCCTGAACCGACTCGGTGGCATCAGCCCGATTTAATTCCCAATACATACTTTGCTGTTCTCGTCTTAGTACTATTTTTTATTTTCGCCACCCGAAAGTTGAAACGGATCCCTGAAGGGAAAGGACAAACCCTCTTAGAGGTGTTTGTCGGGGGTATCATGGATTTCTTCGGGGGTATTTTAGGCGATCACGGCAAAAAGTACGTTCCCTTCGTTGGCTCCTTCTTCATCTTCATTCTCTTCCTAAACTATCTCGGCGTTATTCCGGGGCTTCAACCGCCAACAGCAGATTTGAATACAACGCTTGCCCTCGGTATAACGGCTGTATTAGGCGTTCAAATTATCGCTATTAAAGAGAACGGGATAGGCGGTTATCTGAAACATTTAGCGGGTAACCCGCCGTGGTTAGGGGTCTTGATGTTTCCACTTGAAGTTGTTGCACAGTTATCGCGTGCGGGTTCACTTGCTGTCCGGCTTTTCGGAAACATTTTTGGCGAAAAAGCAGTCGTTATTGAATTGACAAAACTCGGACTGATTGTGCTGATCGCAGATGCCATACCGATTATTCCGGTGCAAGTGCCGATGCTGTTCTTCGGGTTGTTTGCTGGCTTCCTGCAGGCATTCGTTTTTACCATTTTAACATCTATCTACATCGTGCTGTTCATAGAACACGGCGACGAAGCGCATGAAGCGCATCACTAATTCTGTGGGACAAGTGTAGACTGTCCCGTATCCGTCCAAGGAGGACATTTCATGATTTATTTAGCAGTGTTGGCGTTCGGTGTAACTTTAGGCTTGCCGATCGCCGTCATCTTCGCCTCAAGAGCACAAGGAAGTGCGACCAGCACGGCTCTTGAGGGTATCGCACGTCAACCCGAATCCGCGCCACAAATTCAAACTGCGATGATTATCGGTTTGGCACTCATCGAATCGCTCGTTATCTACGCGCTTTTAATGTTCTTTATCTTGCAGGCAAAACTCCCAGAAGGCGAAGTGCTTAAAGAGATGATTGATGCAGACGCGAACCGAGTCGCGACAGATGTCAGAGGCGAAAATTAAATAATACATCAGTTATCAGTTGTTAGTTTTCAGTTGATCGCTTGTGGCAGGTAAAACGCTTTTCATATCCACACGCCTTAACTGATAACTGACAACTAATAATCATTTCAAAAACAGAGTACAGTAAACTTATGCGAAACACCAAACAAGGAACTGCAAACCGTGTCCTCTATGCATGCTCGGTTATTCTGACGAGCATCTGTGTCAACAGTGCGTTCGCTGCTGATGTGCCTGCTGATGGTGGATTGTTGAGTCTGCTCGGGATTGACCCGAAGACGATTATCATCCAAGTCATTGGTTTTTTGGTTGTGCTGGCGGTACTGTGGAAGTTCGTATTTGGAAAGGTCGGTGGCCTCTTAGACGAGCGCAGAACCGGAATCGTTACGCAGTTGGAACAATTGCGGACGGATCGCGAAGAGTTGGACAGGCTCACTGCAGAGACACGCCAACGTTTAGCCGAAATTGAGACTGAAGCACAAACGAAAATCCAAGCTGCAATTGAACAAGGAAACACTGAGCGTCAAGAAATTCTTACACAAGCACGGCAAGAAGCAGAAGAGGAAGTCGCAAGAGCCAGGGCAGAGATTCAGCGTGAAAAAGACGATGCTATCTCAGAACTGCGAGGCGTTGTTGCTGAACTCGCGATTGATGCTGCCGGCAAAATCATAAGCGCGGAACTCAGCGCGGAGCGGCATCAGCATATCATTGACGCATCAATCAGTAGGCTGCCAATTTCTTAACTATTAAGTCTGGTCATCGTTCCACTACGTTTCACGATGGTTTTCGGTTAATTCCAACCGTCCCTGGGTTGTCAAGGCCTTCAGCGAATTCAATCCAGCTGCAACTTTACCAGAAACCTGCCCGAAACGAAGTGGAGGGCAGTCCAGAGGGACATAATTAGAAATATGAGAGACATTCGGGTTGCAAAACCTTATGCCCGCGCCCTATACGATGCAGCATTAGAACAGAACGCTTTGGCAGATATTGTCGCAGATATAGATCGCCTGCAAGCGTTGATTGAAGGCTCTGAGGAGTTCGTGCAATTAATTTCAAGCCCCATTCTGTCTCCGCAATTCAAAAGCGAGACGTTTGACCAGATTTTTACCGACGCGATACATCCGCTGACAATCAACTTTCTCAAACTACTTGCCCTGAAGCAACGTGAACGCTATCTCTCGGCGATAATGGATGTCTTTTCAGCAATCGTTGACGAAGCTGCTGGCAGGCTTGTCGCGAAAGTGACGACAGCCGTGGCACTAACACCCGAACAAGAGGCACAACTCATACAACACTTAGGGGCGTATTCGGGAAAACAGGTGCGCTTGGAAAGTACAATAGACGCAGAAATTCAGGGCGGATTTATTGTGCAATTAGACGACACTGTTTTTGATGCCAGTGTTGCGACCCAACTTCAACGCCTGAGACACCAACTTGCACAAGGTTCATAGTTATCGGTTGTCAGTTATCAGCTGAAAGACGGGTTCGCAACAATTTACATTTACTTGGCGTACTTCAGGAGAAGATAGATTGTTACAAGGAAACCTCTTAACTGAAAACCAAGAACTGAAGATTGACAACTATGACTCCCACAGAGGACTGAAAATATGGCAAGAGAAGTCCGACCGGACGAAATATCAAATATCCTAAAACAGCAATTGCAACAGTTTGAACAGGACGTGGATGTCTATGATTCCGGCACAGTTCTGGAGGTAGGCGATGGCATCGCGCGGGTGCATGGACTTGCCAACGCTATGGCAAGTGAAATGATTGAATTCCCGAACGACATTTACGGCATCGCTTTTAATCTCGAAGAAGACAACGTTGGTTGCGTCTTGTTCGGTGAAGACCAACTTATCCACGAAGGCGATACTGCCAAACGGACCGGACGGCTCCCGGAAGTCCCTGTCGGCGAAGCACTTCTCGGACGGATCGTCGATGCGCTTGGTCAACCGATTGACGGCTTGGGTCCCATCGAAACCGAACATCGACTGCCGGTCGAGCAAAAAGGACTCGGTATCGTTCAACGCCAACCGGTCAGTGAACCGCTCTATACAGGCTTAAAAGCCATTGATAGTTTAACACCGATTGGTCGCGGACAGCGTGAACTTATCATCGGTGATCGTCGAACGGGTAAGACGGCTATTGCACTTGACACGATTCTGAGCCAGAGAAACACAGATGTCTATTGTATCTATGTTGCCATTGGGCAAAAAGGCTCGACTTTGGCACAGGTTGCGAGTACACTCCGCGAGCACAACGCGATGGAATATACGACTATCGTTTCCGCACCTGCGAGTGAACCGTCCCCGCTGCAATACATCGCGCCTTATACGGGGACTGCGATGGGCGAATACTTCAGGGATAACGGAAAACATGCTCTGATTATATATGATGACCTGACGAAACACGCGTGGGCATACCGCCAGATGTCCCTACTCTCACGCAGACCACCAGGCAGGGAGGCATACCCGGGTGATGTGTTTTATTTACACTCACGTCTGTTAGAACGCGCAGCGAAACTCAGCGACGAATTGGGTGGTGGGTCTCTCACGGCATTGCCAATCATCGAAATCTTTGAAGGTGATTTGACGACCTACATCCCGACGAACGTTATCTCTATTACTGACGGGCAGATATATCTTACAACAGATCTGTTTAACCAAGGTGTAAGACCCGCAATTGATGTCGGTACATCGGTTTCACGGGTCGATAAAGATGCACAAGTCTCAGCCATGAAATCAGCCGAAGTTGCAGGAACTCTTAAATTAGGTCTCGCGAGTTACCGCGAAGTTGCAGCCTTTGCGCAATTTGGATCGGATTTAGATGCCTCAACGCAATCTTTGCTGCTACGCGGGGCGCGCCTCGTTGAAGTGTTGAAGCAACCGCAATACGAACCAATGCCTGTGGAGCGTGAAGTCGCTGCTATTTTCTGTGGGACGAACGGCTACTTGGACGATGTTCCAGAAGAGGAAGTCGCGCGCTTTGAATCCGAATTCCTGCAATATCTCGATAGGAACCACGCAGACCTGCTCACAGAAATTGCGGAAACAGGTGAGTTGGGTGATGAATTGCTTGAAACCTTACACAATGCAGTGAAAGCGTTCAAAGAAAACTGGGCTACTTCATAATTTGGAGTTAATACGGAGAAATGGCAACCTTACGAGAGATTCGGCGACGCATTGCGAGCATTCAGAATATTGAGCAAGTCACAGATGCGATGCGCGTCGTTGCTGCAGCACGGCTGCGTCGTGCCCAAGAAAACATTAACGCGACGCGTCCTTACGCAGACAAACTTGATACGATTCTGGGACACCTGATATCACGGGTAGACACTGAGGCTGAAGCGTTGACGCATCCGTTGCTGGAGGAACGGGAAGTGAAGCAGGTCTGTATTATTTCCGTCTCTGGCGACCGAGGGTTATGTGGTAGTTTCAATAGCAACGTCATTCGGACAACGACACAACGGGCACAGCACTACCAAGAGAGTGGGGCAGACGTGACGCTTATCTGTATTGGTAGACGGACACACGAACATTTTGCCCGACGCGGTTATGATATCACCGATGCGTACACCAACATTTTCCGCCAACTCGAATTTCAGACGGCTGTTGATGTTGTTCACGAATTTGAACACCTTTATGTTGAGAAAAAAATCGACAAAGTTGAAGTTATCTACAACAACTTTAAATCCGCCATCCTTCAGACAGTGCTCGTTGAACAACTTCTCCCGTTAGTTCCTGAGTTCCCGGAAGGCGACACGCTTTTCTTAGATTATATTTATGAACCGGGGCAAATGGAACTCTTTGAAATGTTGCTCAGTAGACATTTGAACATGCAAATGTGGAAAGTGCTTCTGGACTCGAATGCGGCGGAGCAAGCAGCACGGATGGCAGCGATGGAAAACGCTACGCAAAAGGCAAAAGAACTCATTGACGAGTTAATCCTTCAACGTAACAGAGCGCGTCAGACTCAGATTACGACAGAAATTTCTGAGATTGTAAGCGGTGCAGCTGCACTCGAAGGCTAAAGGTAATAGGCAGACGCCGTGCTATTGTAAGGAGGTTCCAGATGCCGATTAATGTCAGTGAACAGATCGAAAAGGCAATGGAACGCGGTGAATTCAAGGATTTGCCGGGTAAAGGTGAACCGCTGAAGTTGGATACAAACCCGTTCCTGACCCCACAAGCCCGAATGGCGAATCGGCTTTTGAAAGAGAACGGGTTCGCGCCGCGTTGGATTGAATTAGAGAAAGAGATTAAACAGGAAAAGGCACAACTTGAGAGACTCCTCAGAAATCTGAAAGCCCGTCGAGAGCGGTTAGCTACTTTTATAGCGCAGCATCCACACCGGCATGAAGCGGTCAGCCGGAGTTTTGAATACGAGCGTGCCCGCGGTCTTACGCGATACAGCGAGAAACTCGAAAATCTGAATAAGAAGATTCAACGCGTAAACCTCCTGATGCCGACTCGAAATCGCCAATATGGATTGACAAATAAAGAAACGGCACTCGACCGTTTCGAGGAAAACTGTCCGAGTCTATAATCTCTATAGAGATACACACGATTTGGAAATTTCCGACGAAACAAAAGGCATTTAAAGAATACGTCCAGTATTTGGAAACAATTAACAGTCAACTACCTTAGAACAAAAAGGAACATCTCATGAACGAAGGGAAAATCTTAGAAGTTGTCGGTGCACGAGTTGACATAGATTTTTCAGGCGGCACATTGCCAGACATTCTAAACGCTGTTAAAGTTCAACGTTACGACGGAAGCGAGTTGACACTTGAGGTACAACAGCATTTAGGAGAACATCGGGTGCGCGCTGTGGCAATGGACACGACAGACGGTTTAGTGCGTGGCACAGTCGCAATTGATACCGGAGGTCCTATTACTGTTCCCGTCGGTGACGCGGTACTCGGTAGAGTGTTTGACGTAACAGGTCAACCGATCGATGAAAAGGGTCCGACAAGTGAATCAGAACGATACTCAATTCACAAACCGCCGCCGCCGCAAGCAGAACTCAGTACGGTTACGGAAATGTTAGAAACCGGTATCAAAGTTATTGATTTGATTCAACCGGTCGTCCGGGGTGGAAAGGTTGGATTTTTTGGGGGTGCTGGTGTTGGTAAAACAGTTCTTGTCGCTGAATTGATTTACAACATCGCCACACAACACGGGGGCTACTCTGTTTTCTGTGGTGTGGGTGAACGGACGCGTGAAGGGAACCAGTTCTGGATTGAAATGGATGAATACGGCGTGATGGATAAAACAGCGATGGTCTTCGGGCAGATGAACGAGCCACCGGGTGCTCGTCTGCGCGTTGGACTCGCTGGTTTGTCGATGGCGGAATATTTCCGAGATCAACAAGGTCAAGATGTTCTCATTTTTATTGACAACGTCTTCCGTTTTACACTCGCAGGGGGTGAGGTATCAGCACTTCTCGGACGGATGCCGTCTGCTGTCGGATACCAACCGACGCTCGCAACGGAAATGGGTGAACTCCAAGAACGTATCACCTCAACACAACACGGTTCGATTACCTCATTCCAAGCGGTCTACGTTCCGGCTGACGACTATACAGATCCAGCCGTTGTGTCTGTATTCGCACACCTTGACGCTGTAACGCGGTTGGAACGGAACATTACTCAAAAGGGAAGATATCCCGCTGTTGATCCATTAACCTCAAGTTCGCGTATCTTATCAGCGGATATTATCGGTGATGAACACTACCAGACCGCCTTTAACGTCAAACAAGTCTTACAGGAATACCAAAGCCTTCAGGATATTATTGCCATCCTCGGTGTAGATGAGTTGTCGGATGAGCAGAAGTTGGTAGTTAGTAGAGCGAGAAAAATAGAGATGTTCCTGACGCAACCGATGTTCGTCGCAGAACGTTTTACGGGGATACCGGGGAAATATGTCAAGATTGAGGATACCGTCCAAGGCTGCCAAGCGATTCTAAACGGTGATTGCGACGAGCTGCCTGAGCAGGCATTGCGCTATATCGGGACTATCGACGAGGCATTTGAACAGGCGAAAAGCGAAGAATTAGAGGCAGCGGATTAATTTTTAAACTATTAAATCTGGGGCCCCGCTCCACTACGTTTCGCGGTGATTTTCGGTTAATTCTAACCCCTCTGGGTTATAAAAGGTAAAAAATAGAGATAGGTAGATCCAAAACCTACCTCTACAGAATCGCACATCTCTTCAGTCGCGCTGGAATGCACCAAACACCATCGTGAAACGAAGTGGAACGATGCTCAGAGGCAGATAACTAAAAATATGCTAAATAGAAGTTTTCACATTGAGATACGGACACCAGAGCAATTGATCTATGAAGGGGATGTAACGAGTATTCGTGCGCCGGGAGTCGAGGGTAATTTCGAGATTCTGGCGGGTCATCTCCCTTTTCTGACCGCATTAGACATCGGCGAGATCCGTATTCGTGAATCGGAAACGCCACAGCTAATGGCAATAAGCGGAGGGGTCTTTGAGGTCCTGCGTACCGGTGTTACAGCACTGGTAGAGACGGCGGAGTGGGCATCGGAGATTGACGTGGAGCGCGCCGAAAATGCCCGCGAGCGTGCGCAAGCAGAACTCGCGGCAAATGCGCCGGATCTGAACCGTCCACAATCGGAGGCGGCACTCGCGAGAGCGAAAAATCGCATTAAGGTGGCGAATAATTTGTAGATGTTGACTCACGGTATCTCGTAGTCTCAATTCTTAGGGGGGTAGGCGAGGTTTGACACACCACCAGTGGCGTGCGGTTCATCTTGACTGATAAGAAAATTGCATAGGTACTGAACAAGAGGGCGAAAAGATGAGAAATTTTGGAACCCGAGGCCCCGTCAATGCACAAGAGAATTACATTGTCAGCCGTACCGAAGAAACTGCAGATTTCAGCAACCGCGTCAAAGAGGGACGATATATCGTTCTTTTTGCACCTCGCCAGTCGGGAAAAACGACCTTTTTTCAATGCGCCCTGGACACACTCGCAACCGCCACTACAGAAATTGTAGAACCCACCTACTTCCCAATCCGACTGAATTTTGAAGAGTATGAAGACTTTGCTCCTTCTGCTTTTTATGCCTCCTTTTATAGAGAAATTCGCAAAGAAATTGAAGGTGTTTTCCGAAAACGCGGAAGTACGCCGACTGAGACGCTAAACCAATTTTTAGAGAACGCAAGGATAACCGATCACGTTGAAATGAGGGAGTTCTTTGAACGCCTCGCTGATTTTCTTGACAATCAGAAGGTTGTCCTTGTCATAGATGAGTTTGATGGCATTCCCGGAGCTGCAGTAAAAGGTTTTCTGCATTCACTCCGCCACATCTACCTGCCGGGTAAGCCCCGATGTCCCCACAGTATCGGTATCATCGGGGTTAAAAGCATCACACAACTGAGTTACGACCGATCCATCTCGCCCTTCAATATCCAAGATGAGTTCCATCTGTCCAATTTCACGCTGGCGCATGTGCAAGAACTTCTCGTGCAGTACACTGATGAAATCGGGCAAGCCTTCGCGCCAGAGGTTATTGAAAGCCTCCATAAACAAACTGCGGGCCAACCCTTCCTCGTCAATCGATTCGCGCAGATACTCACAGAGGAATTAGACATTCCCAAAACCGAGCCGGTAACGATGGAGCATTTTGCAGCGGCACACGCCCGACTCCTTCGTGAACGAAACACCAACATTGATCATCTAACAACGAACATCCGCAAAAACCGACACTTTGAAAGAATACTCATGGAGATTATGACGTATGAGGAAGGCATACGCTTTAATTTACACGATGAACTCATCAGCGAACTCGCAACCTATGGCGTTATCGGAGAAGGACCTGACGGAAGGTGTGAAATTCTTAATCCGATTTATCTGCATCATATCATGCAGGCATTTACGCCCGCGGTGAACGGCTTGGAACGAGACTACTTTGCAGAAGAAAACATCAACGGATTTCTCAATTATCTCACCCCTGCAGGACAGATTGAGATGGAACCGCTCTTAGATAACTTCCGGGATTTTATTACCCGCGCAGGTTTTAGGATTCTGCAAGTCCCTGAAACCCCGCAAGAATACGTCGGAAGGCACCTGCTCCTGACGTATTTGGATTCGTTTGTCCAGACAGTGGGCGGCATCATGTCATTTGAAGTACCAACTGGGCGCGGGAAGATGGATCTCCTTATCACCCACAACCAGCGAAAATACATCGTCGAAACCAAGATTTGGCGAGGCGATACTCGGTATCAGGCTGGGAAAAAGCAACTCGCCGCGTATCTCAAAATAGAAAACGTGCAAGAGGGATACTATATCGTTTTTGATCACCGGAAAGAACCGGAACCCCGCGTAGAAACCGATTACTTTGACAACTTAACAATTCGGAGTTATGTCATCCCTGTCATTCAAGAAGTCCCTTCACACAGATAGATGTTCATCAAACAACACGCGCATTAGCAAACTCCAGAGTCATCTGTAAGTAAGCCACAACTTGCTCATGTGAGACTGTCGGGAAATCGTCAAGAAATACATCAAGCGAGTCGCCTGCAACAAGGTGCTGAATTAGGCTTTCAACTGGCACGCGAGTGCCAGCAAAAACTAAGGTGCCGTGCATCACGTGTGGATCTTGGGAGACAATTCGTTCTTTCTCCATAACTCACTTCTCTTCCTGCCTATATTATCGGTTATTACAATCCCATGTCAAAGTTCGTGTCGGTTACATTTTTACCGTCGCGAGTCGCGTATAGAAAGCCGTTATTCCGATCGATGTCCTGCGTAGCCACGCGGATTCTCAAAAGCATCTACCCATAGATCACACCACGCTTGATGTTCAGAAAGGACAGATCCGGGGTTCTCTCGGCTGCGGACGATAAAATCGGGATGCGCTGTGCGTCCGGTATGCACGCCAGTGGGTTGATAGCGCAAATCTAACGACCAGCGGCACCTATCAGACGTATTGGGTTGAGAACGATGCGGTGTGAAACGGCTCAACAAGATGAGGTCGCCCCGATAACACTCCAGCATAAGCGGTTCGACATCCGGCATCAAGTCTGGAACAATCATCGTCCCACCCTCTTTCTGATGACGGAGATAGCCTTTCTCCTCGGTAATTCCGGGCAATGCCTGTAGACATCCCATCTCTACGGTACTATCGCCTAACGGAAGCCAGCATGTGACGATATTTGACCCTTCAGCTTCCGGCATCATAACCCCGGCATCCTGATGCCACGGCACCCCACCTGCCCAACTTGCATTTCCGTCTATAACGGGTGGTTTTGCCCGTACATGCTGAATTGGATTACAGGTAATCTCAGGTCCAACAATCCCTTCAATAACATCCAATAAGTTGTCGTTTCTCAAGAATTCAAAGATTGCCTTACCGCGGTAGTGCATGATATCCATCCCGTGGGCCATCTCACCGGATTGTGCCAACAATTTTGCAAATCGGCGATCAAAGGGTTCGTCTCCATAAAGGTCTTCGATTTCGCCTTCTTCTTTCAAGGCGAGGGCGCGTTCGGAAATCCAATCCGAAATCTCGTCAATCACGGGTTGCAGGTCTTCGTCAGTCAACGCATTTTTGACTATTAGGACACCTTGCGTCCAAAAAGTTTCACACTGCTCTGGCGTGAGTTTCATAAGGAAAATATCTCCATTTTCATAAGACTTGTAAACTAAATTCGTCTCTATTTCATATTATCCACTATAAAAAGTTGTGCGTATATGATACCATGCATGTTGAAGAAAATCAATAAGGAGTATTATGAAATGAAAGGCAAACGGATTGTGATGCCAGCGAAACGTTCGGCAACGCTGGAGGATTTTGAACTTGATGAGACGCTTACACCGAACCAAATCTTACTGAAAACGCACTATAGCCTGATTAGCCCCGGCACCGAAGGCGCAGGATACACTGGACTTCAAGAGGGGACGCGTTTTCCACACGGTTCTGGTTACACGGCAATCGGTGAAGTCCTTAAAGTCGGTGAAAATGTGACAAAATGTGTTGAGGGGGATCTCGCCTTCTGTTACGGTCCACACGCCTCCATTGCTAAAACAGAGTCAGTGCTTCTGGCATTTAAATCACCTCTGGATATAGATGAGAAATTGGTTCCCTTTGTCCGAATGGCAACGGTAGCGATGACCTCTCTGCGGGTATCATCTGCTGAATTTGGGGATACTGTCGCGATTATTGGCTTGGGGTTAGTTGGTAACTCTGCATCCCAACTCTTCAATTTGGCAGGTATGAAGGTTATCAGTATTGAACGCGTGCCACGCCGCCTCGAAATCGCTCGACAGTGCGGCATTCAACATCTGATTAACCCTGATGAAGAAGATGCCCTGGAACGCGTCATTGCGCTGACAAACGGTGAAAAAACGGCTGTCACGGTTGAAGCGATCGGAAATCCACGGCTCGTCGAAACGGCTTACCAATTGACTGGCAGAAAAGGTGAAGTTATACTGCTCGGTTCGCCGCGCGGCGAGTATGTAACGAATGCTACGGATATCTTGAACTACAGTCATCGCGCCAGTTTAGGAGCGATTACGCTCAAAAGCGCGCACGAGTGGGTCTATCCGACGATGCACACAGGCGAATCGAAACACTCGCTTGAACGCAACTCGCACTTGGCGTATTCACTGATGTGTGAAGGTAAATTCAAGGTAGAAGAGTTACTGACACACGTCATCGACCCTGAAGATGCCCAGTCTGCTTACGATGGGTTGACAGATAGGAAAGATGAATACTTAGGCGTAATTATGGATTGGACGTAGCATCAGAAGTCGGGCTTCGGAGATCCCAACTACATGGCAGAGATTTGAAGAGAAAAAGGCGAGGTTAGAAACCTCGCCTACAAGGGGTGGCGTATTTTAACAACGATTATTCGAGCCACCGACTCTGAAATTCCGCTACCATCGCTTCAGGTGCGCCGTGTTGTGCTAAGAACTCCAAAAACGCTTGGTAGAGCCGACGCGCTTCCCCTGTATCCGATTCAAATCGATTCTGCTCCTGTTCCGGATCAGAGGGCAAATGGAACAAAGACTTCGGGCCGCCCTGATTCTCTAAAAGCAGAGACCAAGTGCCATCAGTAATGCTCCCATGTGGACTCCCCCCATCAGGACTCCATCCGCCGACCCAAGCACCGTGCGTCACTGCATATTCACGCCCCGTATCGGTGTCGCCCATGATAGCAGGGAGGAGACTATTGCCTTCCACTTGCGCGCCGCCTGCTGCACCGAACAAGTCAACAACAGTCGCAGGAATATCGGCGATACTCGTGAGTGCCTCCGTATGGCGTGGTGCTGCATCCGGGTGATAAACCAGAAGCGGGATATGGATGACCTCTTCATACATACTCAGATTCTTTGCGAGCAGCCCGTGTTCACCCAATAGGAAGCCGTGGTCTGCCATGAAAATTATCATTGTATTTTCCATCAAACCCATGTAGTCAATCTTTCGTAGGAGCTGCCCAATCCAATTGTCAACCAGCGAGGCTTCGGCGCGATAGAGAGCGTTGAGACGTTCCGTCTCACGTTCGTTCATAGGATTGGGACCGTAAGGCGGATAGATCGGTTCTGGTCCATCGTAGTCACTTGAATCGAAACGCCTCAGATACCATTCTGGAGCATCCCACGGTTCGTGTGGATCGAAGGTGTCTACCATGAGGTAGAAGTTTTCATGTTGGTGATTACGCTCCAACCAGTCGCAAGCCGTTTGCATAGTCTTCGCAACGAAAGTATCTGCTTCGGTCTGTCGAAAGGAGATATTCCTGAGATGATTGCCGAGACCGCCAGGTAACCTATTTGGATGTGTTCGGGTATACGTGCGATACTGCAGTGCTTCCTTCGATTCATAATCGTAGGGCTGTGTCTCTAAACAGTCGCCTTCTTGCCCGCGAATCCACTTCCATCCTGTAAACCCACGATTGTAAAAGAAGCCGTTGTTGATATGATGCGGTGTATCGGCAATCATCATACTCACAATACCAGCTTTCGTTAAGTCATCAGCGATGACAGGAACATCTCGTTTGAGCGGTTCCCACCCTCTTCGACAGATGCTGACTTGCCCTGTCACGAGTTCACCTCGTATCGGGACAGTCGGAAAGCCACAAACGTACGCTTTATCAAAAACGACACATTTCTCCGCGAGGGCATTTAGGGATGGCGTGTATCCTTTACCGCCAAAAATCGCAAGATTGTCGCGTCGAAATGTGTCTGAAATAATGTGAATAATGTTCATATTTATGCCTCTATTGGTTATTGGTTATTGATTATTGATTGTTAGTTAAGAGGAGTCTCGTAACAACCGACCCCTCTTAACCATTAACCATTAACTAACTGCTAATTGCTAATTATAGCGTGTTTTCGGTTTCCAATGTTGACAATTTAGCTGCCCCTTGCGCGTCAATATGAAGCCTCTTTTCGCGATCAGCCATTTGCACGACAGCCGGTAATAGCCCATAAATTCCCCAAAAAGGCACACCAATAGCGTCGCCGTTCAGGAGATTGTTCACAGTAAAATGCACCATCAATGACAGTTCAGCGGCCATCAGTCCAATAACGACAGCGCGGTAAAAGCCGTCTTCTAACCTTCGGAGGGCACGAAAGCCGTAGCGTAAGAACGCAACATTAAGCCATATCCACACGCCTAACCCGACAATCCCTAATTCCGCCAGAACTTGAAGATATTCACTGTGTGCGCCGAGTTGATACTGTGCCGTGTAACTCCCAACGAGTGCGACATCTTCCTCGTAAAGCATCGCAAACGCGCCATAGCCCTTCCCCAAAATCGGGTTTTCAAGGAACATCACTGCTGCCTGTCCCCATCGCAAGAGCCGTGCTCGGTTTGAAGCATAAGAGATGTCCACTGCAGATGTAATTCTCTCAATAATAATGTTATAGACTCCCGGTAGATTCAGACAGACGAATAAGATAAGACATGCGGCACCGATAAACAGAATCTTTTTATGCGTAACGCCTCTTCCGAGTTGCATCAGCATAAATCCAACTGCTACGACCACGGAAAGCCAGACACCACGTGAAAAACATAAAAGGAGTCCAACACTAAAACAGACGAACCACGCCGTCCAGAGCACTTTATCGTAGGTACCATCGTCAAAGAGAAGGCGACTGAGACAGATGAGAAAAAAGATGGCGGTGAAAGAGCCGTAAACGGAGTAGTTCGTAAAGGGTGCGCTCCGATATGCACTCGTCCACTGCCAAGCATCAATATGGTAGATGAGGACAACAACTGTCCAGATAACGGCAACGGCTGCAGACGGAAAGATAGCAATAAAAAGCCGTTTCAGTGCAGTTCTGTTTTGGATAACGGCATACACTATCACACTAAATAGCATGTAAACAACCGCACGGAACGCGCCTTTAAGGGTAACAAAAAGATCTGGTGTATTGATTGCGGAAAGGAATGTAACGAGGATGTAGCAGCAGAGCGGCCGGCAAAAAGGAAACTTGTTTTCGGACTTCGGCTTCTGAAGGGCGCGGTTAACTATCTTTTGAACACCATAAACGGCAACGAGCATGCCTAACAGCGGCTCTGTCGGTGTTTGAATCTCAAAACTACCCGGGACAATATAGCGGAACGAAAAGGGTAGAGCAATTAGCAGCAAATAGACGGCGATCTCCATGCCCAGAAAAATAAAGACAGCCGTTGCAGCCAATAAACTCAGGAGCGGGAGTGGGGTCTCTGAGTAGCCGCCAATAATACCGCCGAATACCAGACAGACAACAAGTGGGATAATTCGTTTGCCATACTTCAAGGATATCCACTGAACGCGGACAACTAAAACCGCATTTCAATGCCCAGACCGATTGCGGTGCCATCCAAAATTAGATTGAGCGGTGTAGTGCCGGTCGTCTCTATTGTTTTCAGTATCCGTTTCAATTCAAAGTTGAGTGAGAAGTTCTGTTCCCATTGAAACAGTTCCGCTCCGATGAGAACATATCCGGTTGGACCAGAAGAACCGTCATCAAAACTAATGCCCTGTTGTTCAAGTAGATCGAGTGCGCTCCCACTAAAACTTGCTCCCAAGAAACCGACCCCGCCGCCGACATAGATCGGAATAAATTCAGATAGAAGCACTGGACGATAGATAAACTGGTAGGAAGCCGGAATGAGAGTAGTGGAGAGTTCCACTGAGATTGGCGGTGGAATGTCAAGTTGCATCTGCCAATAACCGAACTCAAAACGTGAGTTTAACTCCGGTGTATGTTCAAATACGACTGAAAACATAGGGAGCAGTGCACTGGGAACCTGTTCGACGCCGACGCTCTGGAGGAGGTCCGTGAGTCCGCCCAATTGAGGCTTGTAGGAGAACAGTGAGAGTTGAAACGATGGAGATTGGAGGTATTCGGCTAAAAACGCTCGGACGGGTGACGGTCGTAATGGAGTGACATCAGTAGTCTCCGCGAGGGTTACGCAATGAAGCAAAAGGAATAGCAAAAGACAAGCAAGTGCCAAACGCATAAACGACAAAGCCCTTATCTGAAGTATATCAGTAGAGGAAAGCGATACAGAAACGGTGGGCGGGCACGGGCCCCGCCCCACGTTGATAAGAAAAAATTAGGCTACGTCATTGGCTCCAAACAACCAGAATGACTTCAACCGAAGGAGAAAGTTTAGAATGGCTGGTCAAGCGCACCAGCTGGAACCAGAATGACTTCGACTCTGCGATTCATCGCTCTGCCAGCGGAAGTGTTCTGGGGTGCGATGGGATCGGTATGTGCTTTACCAATTGCCTCAATTCTGCTGGTATCAATTCCTTTGGATTCAAGGTATTTTGCAGCTGAGTTGGCGCGGGCTTGAGAGAGATCCCAATTGCTTCTATAGCTGCCCCGTAAGACCGGCGTGCCATCCGCATGTCCAACGACCATGATTTTTGCATCCGAATCTGCCTTGAGTTGCTCAACAACACCGTTAAGCATTTCTTGGCCTTCCGTGGATAAACGGGTTTGTCCACTCCCAAAACGGACAGTCGCCACAAGCGTAGGTTTCGCGGCGACCTCTGCTTCTACCATAGCAAGTCCTTCTTTCAAGGACATTACTTCGGATTCAAGCTTTTTAATCGCATCGTCCTGGGCTGCATCAGCTGTATCGTGTGCGTCAAGTCGCTGTTGCAGTTTTGCGTCTTCACCTTGGGCAAATTCCATCGCTTTTTGCCCTTGCATATCAATAGCCTTGGTCAAGTCGGCGCGGAGTTGTGCGTCCTGTTCCATTGAGGCTTGATTTGCAGCAGCGATAGTGTCGGCATCACCTTGCTGAGATGCGGCAATCGCCTCATTCTTTGCGGCAGCGATTGTATCCTCAGTATCTTTCGCCTGCTGATCAACTTTTGCCTCTAACATAGTGACTTTGTTTGTAATGTCAGCATCAGCTTGTTCCATCTGTGAGACATGTTCATTCTTCCACATTTCAAACTCTTCTTGGTCCAGCTTCCCGCAGCTACTAACAATAAGTGCAACTCCCAAAAGAGCGATAATCGTGAAAGCGGTTCTACTTATCATGGATTCCTCCTAAGTTATTTACAACAATTTAGAGCGTTGTTCGCCAGCTGATATCTAAGAAGCAGGCGTTCAAGTTAAGCCCAAAAATCAATTTTCACAGTATCTTGGAATTCTGCTCAAATTCCGCCTGAATGTGCGTATATGGACAGGACAATCCCCTTTCCTACACAGACAAAAGTTTTCAATGCCCGAAACTGCACTCCGAACTCACAATGTAAGACACCCGCAAGCAATTCTCCCCGACAGGCACTTTTAATATAAATTATACCACCTTTTCTAAAAAAAAGTCAAAAGTTTTTTCACGCTTAACAGAAAGCCAAGGTTAAGCGTAAAAAGAGGCTTGATTTTTGATGCAGGATAGAGTAAAATTTTGTCACCTATGGGCACAGAAAATCTTGGTCTGGAAGCCCTCTTCGGTAGTTACGCTTCGTAAACACGCTGCGTCTATTTCCCATAATACAGTAAGGAAGGTCGTTGACAGAATGGGACAGATAAGTATCATTTTAATCGCCGGGCTCATCTCCCTTTTTCACTTTGAACCACCGGAAACACGGATGAACATCAGTGATATGCAGGTGGTCCTTTGGACAATTGTGTTGACGGGCTACCCTATTCTTATAGCGTATTTCGTGACAGCGTATGTTGCGCGAACTTTTCCTGCCCATAAAGAGGAAAACCTACCGAAACTCCATCGGCTGCGCCGCTATATGATTGCCTTTGAATGCCTCAGCTTAGCGGGTTATCTGTGCAACCTATATCTATTGAATCTGCCGGTATTGATTGATAAATATTTCGCATTTTTTCCGATGGAAAATTTGCGTCAGATGCTTGCATTGTTTCCGCTTTTGGTCGGGTTAATTTGCATTCGGCTTGCGTTTTACCAAGTAAATCAACTCCAACCGGGACACTACCGAGAAGTCCTGAGTCTTCAATTTAAGTTTCTACTTTTCCCACTGCTGCCGATGTTCATTTACCTCATAACAATAGACGCACTTCATTGGCTCCCATACTCGGCGAAGGTGTTCATCGTTGAACATCCATACATTTTAATCGGACTCATCCTACCAGTGATTGTCTCGGCGTATATCCTTGTGCCGTTACTAATGCAGTTTCTGTGGAAAACAGAACCGTTGGCTCCAAATTCAGGACTAAAGACCCGGTTAGAACAGTTAACAAAACAGAGCGGGGCAAAACATAAAGATATTATGGTCTGGCAGACGGGTTCACTGTTGATAGCAAATGCAGCTGTTGCGGGGACCCTCCCGTGGAATCGGCGTATTTTTTTGACAGATGCGCTCCTGGAATACTTTACAGATGACGAAATTGAGACCGTTGTCGCGCACGAACTTGGCCATATTCGTTACAAACACATTCAAACTTATATGCTCTTTTCACTCTTCTACCTGTTGAGTTATCCGTTCTTTTATGTCCTTGTTGAAGAACCGCTGGTGATACATTTTGGGGAATCACAAATTTTGCCAACGCTCTGCTCAATGACTTTTCTGATTACCTATTTCGTGTTAATATTCCGATATTTGTCAAGACGCTGTGAACATCAAGCGGATCTGTATGCGGTCAGGCTCACAGAAAAACCGGAAGCCTTCAAAACGGCATTAATGAAACTGGCAGTACTGAATTCAGCACCGAAATCAATTCGGCGGTTATTTGAAATGTTCAACACCCATCCATCCATCCATCGGCGAATTGGCTTCATCAATCAGTGGATCGCCCGCAGTTCGCAGATTCAACGTTACAAAAACTACCTAATTGAAGTTAAAATTCTGATTGTCTTACTCCCGATATTCTGTGTGCTTGCGGTACTATTGCTCCGCTAAGATAAGCATGCCAATTAAGAGCATCCTTCTGCCCTGAACAAACACTTTAATCGAGAGCTTCTGTGGAGAGTTACTGTGGTGCTTCCTTTTCAATTGCAAACTGTAGCCTTTCGACTATCCGGTACAATGGCAATTCATATTTTTCTTGAAGGCGACGTTTTTCATCAGCAATATGGAACGCAACAAGCAGTGGAACCCTTTGTTCGTCAAAGCCCTTTCTGAGATAAGATTCAACCAAACTTTTGACATATTCAACAAGTTCGTTGATATTGTCGGAGGTTAGGTCTTCAGTTGGCTTGATGGTATAGGGCGTTCCGAGTATGACAAATCGAATCGGCTTAAAGTCGTGTTCTTGCTCTTGCATTATGTTGTTATTGACCCCTTTCGTATTTCTTAGTGAACTGTATGAGATTCTCAGATTGCGCTACAACACCTATATAGAAAGTGCTTGTTGCATCGTCTGGGTACAGGGGGGAACACCCGTCCATTTTTCAAAAGCGATAGCCCCTTGATGAATTAGCATTCCGATGCCACCAAGCGTTTGACATCCGTGTTCAGCGGCTGCCCTCATGAGAGGCGTCACCGGCGGTGTATAGACAATGTCGTAAACGATAGCATGCGGTTGAAGCCAGTCAACAGAAATCAGCAGTGGTTGTGTCAGATCCATACTCGCCGTAGCAGTATTGACAAGAAGCGTGCTTTGGCGAACAGCATCCGCCACCCGCGCATCTGTAAGTCCCATCCCATGCATCGACACACCTGTTTTTTGCTGCATTTCTTCTGCTAATGCGATAGCCTTCTCGGTTGTGCGATTGGCAATTGTTATAGATGCAACGCCTGCAAGGGCGAATGCAACGACAATGGCTCTTGCTGCGCCCCCTGCCCCCAAGACGACGACATTTTCACCGACGGGTATAGACAGGTTTCCGTCCTCTTCTAAAGCTCTTAAAACACCCGGTGCGTCCGTATTATCACCGTGTATCCCATCCTCAAGAAAAGTGAGTGTATTGACAGCTCCGATAAGCTCGGCTTCCCTTGAAATCGATGTAAGATATGGAATAACAGCCTGTTTATGTGGGAGTGTCACGTTAATGCCAACGACGTTAAGTGCCTTGAATCCTGCGATCGCCTGCGCCAAATCATCCGGTCGGACATGAAAGGGCACATAGACATAATCAAGACCCGCTTTCGCAAAGGCGGCATTCTGCATTTGCGGTGAACGGCTGTGTTCAATCGGATCACCGATAACGCCAACAACGCGAGTGTGTCCTGTCACTGTCAGCATGGATCGTGTCTGCATTGTAGTGCGCTTCTCCGAAAACTATTTGTGTGCAAGTAAGTCCTCAACTGTCTGTTTCGCCGTTTCCATTTTGGGGTAACGGATCCCCCGATAACCGCGGACCTCTTCAGCACATTCCAATGCTTGGAGATGCTTTTCATAAGCCTCTTCACCGTTGGGTGCAAAAGTGTCAATCACACGGGTGATATACCACTCCCGGAACGCTTTCTCCTTTGCGTGCCACTGCGGCAGCCATCGCCTGAGAAATTTCATACGTCTCATCAGGTTTAATTGCCAATTTCGTGTATCAATATCTCCTTCGATGTCAAGTCCCATCACAGTGAAATGAGGCCGGTTGAGATGAATATACTGAATTCTATCACCGTTCGCGGTATCAACCTTATACAATTCCTTGTCACGCTGCAATTTCTCTTCGCTCGTCAAGAGGTGTGCGACGTAAACTTCATCTTTAATCAGCATGACTTTGTGCAGGTACCTGATCGCGGCTTTTGTGGCGCGATAGTCGTAATCAGCCGTATCGTATGCGTAAACCTGCTTAATCTTCTCAACATATCTACGTGCGTAGTCGATATCCGCAAACTGAACGAGGTCGTAGATATAGAGTGCCAACATTCGGTTGACGCTCTCCGAGCTGATGTCCAATGTTTTCACTACATTCTCGACGAGGGTCACGTATTCCCGCGCTAAACGCTTCCCGCGCCATTTCCGCGCCAAGATCCGCTGTTTTGCTTCAAGCATCTCATTATAAGTTACTAACGTCTTTATTGACGGTGCGTTAACAGAAGATTCAGATGATTCCAAGGCAAGACGACGTCCGACGGTAAACGCTCTCATGTTAGTATCCAAATCGGCATGCGGAACCATTTGCTTGAGTGCAAGTTGCAAAGGTCCCAATTCAAGGGGTATCAACTGGCGTTGGAAGGCAGTACCGAGGAGCATCATGTTAGCATATAATTTACTCCCAAACAATTGTTCAGAAACCGCAAAGAGATCTATGCCGAAATACGCGTCGGTATTGGTATACGCCTGAAGGTCATCTTCAAGTGTCTCTGGATCAAAATGGTCCTTGCCGATAAGCGTGGATATAGTTTCAGTTTTGGCTGTATTTACCACGGCAGCGGTGCGTGATGGCGATGCGATACGGAAAAGGGAATTGGCAGTAATGCCACGAACGGCTTCCAAAATGTCGAGTCCTAATAGAAGATCCGCCTTGCCATACGGAATCATCGGTGAGGCGTGAACGTCGGACCGCGTATACGCGATATGAGTATAGACACCTCCATTGCGAATCGCTAAGCCTTTCCTGTCGCAAAATGTCACGTCGTAGCCTTGGAGATATCCCGCAACGACGAGGACCTTAGAAATCGTGCCAATACCCATACCACCGACCCCTGCGGCGTAGATGTTCCAATTTCTCTCAAAATTCAGTGGAGGCGGTGGAGGTAAAGGGTCATCACTCAAAAGCCCGCGATAACCAGATGCTACATCCGTCTCTTGAGGCGGACGTTTCCGTGTGACGATAACCTCTTCAAAGGCTGGACAGGCATATTTAATCCGCGCGCATGCCCCATCGGAGACACAATTCGAGCGATCAATCGCAATTTTCTCACCGTAATCGGTATCAATAATTTTCAAACCCGGACACCCTGTAGCAGTTGTGCATTCCCGACAAAATTCGCAGACTTCAGGGGTAATATTGATATGTTTTTCGTATTTAAGGAAACCGTCCTTGACTATAGTTTTTCGTTGCTCTCGGCGTACCCGGCGATGATAGGTGATTGCGCACTCCTTATCAGCAATGACAATTTTGACACCGGATTTGAGAATGGTTTTTTCAAGGTATTTTTTATAGTTGACCCGATCTTCAGGGTTAGTGCGGACAATTTCTATCCCAGAGTCGCCAGCGAGTCCTTGTGCGACTTGCTCAATGTCTTGTGCGAAGGTGGGATTACCAAGCAGATCACGTTCATCAGCGGGTGTCGGTTGATGCCCCGTCATTGCCGTTGTCTGGTTGTCTAAAATGATGTAGGCGATGTCTTGGTCGTTTTTAATTGAATCCGAAATCGCTGACATACCGCCGTGAAAAAAGGTCGAATCCCCCATGAAAACGATCTGTTTGTTTTGAATAAATGGATCAATCCCGGCACCAGCACCGCCCCCTAATGCCATCGCAGAGAGATTGTGCATCAACCTCGGAAAGGGTTCATATTTGAGCATAGAATAACAACCGATATCACCGTGAAAGACAAGATCCACCGGTCCCGAACCGTGATATTTTTTCATGTAATCGGGATCCATAAATTGATCTGTGATTTCAAGAAAAACGCTTGAAGAGTCGCGATGTGGACAGCCTGGACAGAAGGTAGGCGTGCGTTGCGGAATATCAATCTGTTGTTCGGAGACCTGTTTTTGGAGTGCTTCTTCACGTGCAAAGTGCTCAGTATCAATAGTTGTGTCTGCTGTACCGAGACGGTCTCTAAGAAGTGGAATAAGTTTCTGAATGAGAATAGAGGCATCCAAGCCAGAGGCTACCGGCACACCCGCCAAACCGTTAGGGAATTGCTTGCCCCAGACATTTACGTACCGTTTGATGTCGCCACCTTGATACATTTGCGTGAGAAGTGCTTTGATTTCGTTTTCTAAGAGCGGACGTTTCTCTTCAACAACATAAATTTCGTCTACCTGCTCGGCAAATTCCCGGACGATGTCCGAATCAATCGGGTGGGTCATACCGAGCTTGAGGATTGGGATATCGCCATGCAGGTTCAACTCTTCAAGTGCGTGGAGGAGGCAGCTATACGCCAAGCCTGCGCTGACAAATCCGAGAGGGTGTCTCTTTGTAGTTGAAGCCTTCTCAAGAAACTGGATCTTGTTGAGTTCTAAAGCGCGTGCGGTCTCAAGCGCGGCAGGCAACCTTTCTCGTAACGTTTCGACCTCAATTCGAGCGGTATGGGGTGGTAAGACGACCCGCTTATCAGCATCAATGAGTTGCGTATCAAGATTAATTCGCTTTAAATCGCTAATATCGGGGTAAATGTTAGGACGCAGTTCAACGTTACCGCCACCACTCGCTTGATTCTCAGTTGTTAGATAGCAGACATAGAGATTTGCAGCAGCGGAAATTTGGAAGGCGCAATCAATCCAGTCTTTAAGTTCCTGAAATGTGCCGGGTTCAAGCAGGGGGGTGTAGACATGCCGCACCAAAAACCGAGAATCCGCTGGGACCTGGGTACTGTGCGACCAAGTATCATCACCGATAACAACGACAGCCCCCCCGGTTGTGCCAGCGAGATTGCTAATTGCAAGCGCATCGGAAGCAACATGTAAACCGACGCTTTTCATAAACGTGATTGCGCGAAGGTCTGCCATTTGCGAACCGTTGAGTCGAGCGATACTCAATGCCTCGTTGTTGGCTATCTGGGCAACAATGCCATTGGTCTTCAACAATTCAGCATTCCGCTCAATAACGTCAAACACTTCAGCAAGTGGGGAACCGGGATAGCCTGTAAGGAGGCTAACCCCGCTCTCCAAAGCCCCTTTGACTAACAATTCGCAACCCGTATAAACATGTGCAGCACTGGCTTGTGTAAACCTTTCATCCATTTTTTTACGGCTGTCGGCTGTCGGCTTTCAGCCCTCAGTATAGAGTTCTCTGATGAAGTCGTCTCCTCTTGCTAACCGCTACGCAAGTCGCGTGTGGACTTGCGCGACAGTGCTGACCGCTGACGGCTCCCCCCTATTTTTCAAACAATAATTCACGTGCATGGGCAAGTCCAATCTCAGTCTCTTCACCTCCATGCATTCGGGCAATTTCGTTAATCTGTTCCTCCGGTGTCAGGGATTTTGCTGTAATCAGTGTGCGTTCTCCATCAACGACCTTCTTTTCTACGCGGAAATGTCTGTCTGCGAAACGAGCAATCTGAGGGAGGTGGGTAATACAGATTACCTGTGCGAATTCAGAAAGCTCCTTCAACTTCCTACCGACCACGTTCGCCACTTTGCCACCAATTCCGCTATCAATTTCATCGAAAAGAAGCGTTGGGATTTCATCTACTTGCACCAATACCGTCTTCAAAGCGAGCATAATGCGTGAGATTTCGCCGCCTGATGCAATTTTGGAAATCGGACGCGCCTCAGAACCGACATTCGGTGCGATTAAGAACTCGACATCATCCATTCCGTGAGAGCGGAAGGCGTAGTGCTTACCGTCTATCTGAAATGGCCCCCGTTCGTCGGCTATGTGCTGGACAGATGCTTGAAATTCTGCCTTGTCCATGCCGAGCGTTCGCAATTCCTTCTCAATCTGCTTTGAAAGCTGCTTGGCAACGTGCTGACGTTTCACAGAAAGCGAACGACACAGATGTCGCGCCTCTTGAACGGTTTTGTCGATTTCTACCTGAAGTGATTTTTGCTTTTCTGAACCGAGTTCTAACGTCTGCAATTTCTGCGCTGCTTCGGCGTGGTAGGCTAATATCTCAGCGATCGTATTGCCGTAACGCCGTTTGAGTTTCGAGATCAGTGCCAAACGGTCGGTAACCTCGTCCAAGCGCATAGGATTGTATTCCACGGTATCCCTATATTGGCGGACGTGTAAGGCGACATCTTCGAGTTCGTAGAGGGATGTTTCCAAGCGTTCTTGGACTTCCGAGAGGCTGTTATCTAACTCGGACAATTTCGCAAGCGTCTTTGCGCCATCTTTGAGTCGTTCGAGCACCGATGCGTTGCTGCTATTAGAAGTATCACTATCCAGTAAGGCATACAGGCGGCTGGCAGCGTTAGCCAATTCTTCGGCATTGCTAAGTATACGGGCTTCAGCGGCCAATTCTTCGTCTTCACCCTCCTCAAGACTCGCTGCGTCGAGTTCTTTAATCTCAAATTCAAGGAGGTCTTTTTCCCGTTCTGATGCCCGCAAAGTTTGTGTCAGGTCGGCTGCTTCTTGTTGTAAGGCTTGTAAGTGGGCATGAACCTTGCTAATATGCTGTCTCGCCTCACTACATCCCCCGAAATCATCTAAAAGCCTGAGATGGGTTTGTGTTCTAAACAAGGATTGATGTTCATGTTGGCCGTGGATATCAACGAGCAAAGCCCCAATCGCTTGAAGCTGGCTCAAGTTCACCAACCGTCCATTAACATGACAACGGCTTCTACCGGCGGCACTAATCCTTCTGGAGAGAATTGTGGCATCTGACGGGTCCAAAACATCGCTAAAAGCGAAATCTGTGTGCCACATTGGATGCTGCGCGTGAGGTGCGACCCCTGCTTCTACTTTTGCGAAATCGGTACCTTCGCGTACAATATCGGCAGAGACCCTCTCACCTAAGACCAGTCCAATTGATCTGAGAATAACGGATTTACCAGCACCCGTCTCACCGGTAAAAATATTTAGCCCAGGTGCGAGTTCCAAGTCAAGTTCGTCTATGAGTGCAATGTTGCGGATAGAGAGTGTTTCTATCATTTCGACGGTATACGGTTATCGGTTAACTAAACGCTGATAACCATTCCTCTAAGGACATCTGACCCTTTACCTAACATTTCTGACACTTTCACCTAACATTAGTTTTTCACGTAAGGCTTTGTAATAACTATGATGCTGAGAACGGATGAGTTGAATTGTACGTTCTGCTTTTTCTACTTTTATGACTGCCCCTGCAGTGAGGCTGTGTGTCTCACGCTGTCCATCGACAAAAACATCAACGCTCTGATATGCAGCGCGCATTTTGACGGTGATCTCCGCCTCACCATGGGCAATGAACGGACGCACTGTCAAACTGTGCGGTGCGATAGGTGTCAAAAGGATTGCTTCCAATTGCGGCTCGACAATAGTGCCTGCGCAAGAGAGCGAATATCCCGTTGACCCACTTGGCGTTGCGATAATTAAGCCGTCAGCATTATACGGAATAAAGAGCTCACCATCAATATACGCATCCAACTCGATGAGACGCGTGTAATGCCGAATAACAACATCGTTGAGCGCGAAAGCCCGAAATGGTTCTGGAAACCCTTGGCTGTCGACAACAACCTCCAACATCATCCGATGTTCTATACGATAATCCCCGGTCAAAAGACTTTCCAAAGTTGGATAGAGTTCATCAAGCGACGCATCCGTCAGAAACCCGAGCGTTCCAATATTGATCGCAAGGATTGGAACATTTTCAATCTTCGGTGTATGTGCTGCGCTTAGGAGCGTACCATCTCCACCAAGGACGAGCATCACATCGGCTTGTTGTACGACTTCGGTTCTGGAGATTGGTGTATCGCTGGTTCGCCCCAACGCCGATGCCTGTTCGTCTGGCAGGAGGGGTATAATCCCGCGCGTCTCAAGCCACGTGTATACGCCTTCAACGACACTTGCCGCATTCGCTTTGGTTGTATTGACGAAAAAACCGACGCTTTTTATCTTTTTCATTTAATGGCTAATCGCGGTTCGCGGTTCGCTATTCCTCTAATTCTCCAAACGGGTAAAGAGAAAAATCACACCACAACCGACGAGAAAAGCCCCTGTCGTGATAAGCAGGTTCACATCCAGCTGAGGGAGAATATGAGCCGTGTCTATCCGTTCCCCATCAGCCATTGCGAACTTACGAAAGGGCCATAATCCATAAAGCGATCCCACCATTAATCCGATAAGAAAGGCAATTGTCAAGTTGCGATAGCGTTCCAAGAGGTAGTTAAGTAATCGTGTAAAAGCGAGCAGCCCGAACAGACACCCGATTGTGGTAACTCCGATTATCAGTAAACTCGCTAACATCACCTCGTCGAAAACCCCGTTGAGCAATTTCGGAACGCCTTCTATTAAGGTGTTTATTGCGGTTAAGAGCCGAAAGTAGACACCGAGAGCAATCATCAGAAAGGAGCCGCTGATGCCGGGCAGAATCATCGCCGAAATAGCCAATGCCCCGCTTCCAAAAAAGATCCCAAAGTCCCAATAGGTCGGAAAAGCGGTTCGCTGGACATTGGTATCCACCGCAATCTCACTTCCAGATTTATAGGCGACCCGCTCTAACTGCTTTTCACTCGTACCGACAGACAGACTTAGCACAAGCACGACAGCAACCAGTAACACAAGTAATTCTCTCACCCCACATCGTTTTAGCATTCGTGCCGGGACCAGAATAGATGTTAAAATGAGTCCACTAAAGAAGCCGTAAGTTGGATCATGATGGTCGTTCAGCAGATAGACAATCAGCTTCGATGTGAGCAGGATTGACGCTATCGCGCCAGTGCCTAACAGTGCGAGAAAACCGAAGTCAATACGATGCAGTTCTGTTTCTGCTGCTGCGAAGGCATCCTTTTTTAACCTTACCACGCCGAGTAAGTTTTTTACTGTTGAAAGTCCGATGTTTCGTAAGGCTCCAATGAGCCGCTCATAGATACCTAAAACAAGTGCGAGCGTTCCGCCGCTCATGCCGGGAATGATGTTGGCGATGCCTATCAAAAACCCGTTAATAAAAAACCGGAGTGAATTCATATTTTTATAGTTACCAGTTAGAATCAATAGCCTGCCTACAGCACCTTTTCAAGTGATACACATAAGTATATCAAAGTTCCGTAAAAATTGTCAAGAAAAATGCGCCTGTCTACCAGAGGCGTTTAATTTTCAGTTGTCTGAATGCACATCGCATTTATCGGGATTATGAACCGTTCTACAACAGAAGGAGGATTGCGCAAAAGAATGAAATTATTGGAAAACTGAATAGTCTTGCAGATTTAATTTGGCTTGCAAGGCAAATTATGATACGATTTTTCATGGAAAAACATAAATAATAATAATTACAGAAATTAAGGGGTCTATCGGCATCCGAAATTGGTAAGGAGGTATTAGGATGCAAATGAAAATTGGGATTATGGTAACTGTCCTGCTGGTGTTGGGTTTGACGTTTGTGGTGACGTTGGTACTACTGTCAAATAAAACCCCATCGGAATCTACAACCCAAAGAACGCAAGTATCCAATGACACAAATAATGCGGATGCCTCCAGTGGTATCTCCTTATTCGGTTTCATTGCCGTCAAGCCTGTGATTAGTCTTGATACATGCCTGTTCCTTTTAGCTGCTATCCTTGCGTTTATTTTCGCGCGTAGAGCACGATCTAACACGACACCAGAACTCACCAGCGAAGACGTAAGTAAATCTGAAAACGACAATAAGGTTAATGATAGCATAGAAGCAGTCAAGCGAAACCCGAATGCCCATCACATAGATCGGGCTATAGTTGATGCCTATGCTTTACAACGGAGTGGTGATATTGCTGGCGCAATTGAAAAATGGGACTCTATCGCCAATGTCCTGGAAGATAACGATAAGAATCTCGCTGCCCAAGCCTTGGTTTCGGTGGGTTATCTATATGTCGCAGAAGGTAAGGGAGAGGATGGACTTTCAGCCTTAGACAAGGCAATTGCGTTGAAGCCCGATTTGGCGGAAGCGTATAACAATCGCGGTATGGCGAAAAATGCCCTTGGAGAACATCGGGGCGCACTTGCCGACTTTGATGTAGCGATTCTACTCAACCCAAACTATGCAGAAGCGTATAACAATCGCGGTGTGGCGAAAAGTGCCCTTGGAGAACATCAGGACGCACTTGCTGACTTTGACGAAGCAATTCGGCTGAAACCTGATTATACTGAGGCGTACATCGGTCGCGGCAGTGTCAGAAGTTTAATCGGTCAAGGGGAAGCAGCGATCAACGACTATACTGAAGCAATTCGGCTCAAACCTGATTACGCCGAAGCATATTACGATAGAGGCAGTTTAAAAAGAAAATACGAACAGTACACCGACGCTCAGGAAGCCCTCTCTGACTACAATGAGGCGATTCAGATAAAGCCAGATTACGCGCTCGCTTACGCTAACCGAGGAATCTTAAGAAGCGATCTGGGGCAGGTCAATGAGGCAAAAACGGATTGCGAAACAGCGTTGGAATTAGCAGACGAACACGAAATAGAAGCTTTGAAACCCTGGTTGCTAACCGATCAATCGTGACATCGCCGGAAAACTGAATTGCCTTCATCTATGCAGCTAATTTCACTTGAAATCTACCGCGAACGGGTCTATAATACTTCACATAAATGTATACATTAGGAGGGCAACACAGGAGTGCGAGACATCAAACCAACGCATAAGCCGATCAAAACCTTTTACGCAGAACTCAAACAATACGAAAATCTCGGTGCAACAAATGAAACCGAAATCCGACTCGCCTTCGCAACGCTCCTCCAACACTACGCTCGTCAAAACAATCTAACGCTTATCTGTGAAAAACCCCTCCGAACACCTTAGCATACTACAATTTACGTCGATGGTATGCTTACGGATAACGACTTCGGTTTACCGCCCTGCATCACCCTTCGTATCGGGAACGGTATCAGATGAACCTCAAGCGGGACTTGCCCCACATTCCGTTTGCTAAAGACTTCTGGAAGTTTGTCGAGGCGGGGAAACGCTTAGCACATATCCATGTCCACTATGAAGACCAGCCTCCGTATAAGTTAGACCTGAGCGAAACACCGGATATGCCACTGGATTGGCGTGTGGAGCAGATGAAATTCTCTAAAGACAAAACACAGATAAAATACAACGATTTCTTGACCTTGGCGGGTATCCCTGCCGAGGCGTTTCAGTATCGGTTAGGGAACCGCGCAGCGTTAGAGTGGGTGGTAGATCAGTATCGTGTGAAGACAGATAGACGGAGTGGCATCGTGAACGACCCGAACCGCGCAGATGATGAGACGTATATCGTGGATTTGATTCGGAAGGTTATCAGTGTGAGTTTGGAGACGGTGGGGATTGTTGAAAAGTTGTCGGGATTAGACATTAACAAGGAGGAATCATAATGTGTAGGAAAATTGGGATTATGGCGGTTGTATTGGTATTAGGTGTGATGTGTGCCGGAGAGTTGATGATATTGTCTGCGCAGGATTCAACGGGATCTGCAACCCAGCAAACGCAAACTCCAAATGACACATCAAAAGAACAAGCATCAACCCAAACGCCGCGTGATCCCGCTACTCAGCAAACACAAACTCCAAATGATACAATAGGGGAAAGCCCATCTACTGGTATCCGTATATTTGGTATCCATTTCGATCCTATAATCAGATTGGACATGTCCCTCAGTATCCTTATTGCGGTCCTTGTTTTTGTTTTCGGTAGTAAGACGCGATCCAAACCCCCTCCGGAATTGACGAGTGAAGAAGTAAGCAAACCAGAGAATGCCAGTGAGGTCGAGGAGTACATTAAAGCAATTGAGCGGAATCCTAAAGCCACTCTTGTAGAAAAAGCTATTGCTGACGCTTATGCATTGCAACGGAGCGAAAAAATTGAAGAGGCAATTGAGAAATGGCGTTCCATTGCTAACATAGCAGAAGGACACGATAAAGCCTGGGCATTTCGAGCCTGGGCATCAGTAGGTTTTCTCTATATTAATGAAGGTATAGGACAGGAGGCACTCGCTGCCTTAGACAAGGCACTTAATTTGAAACCGGATTCCGCTGAAATTTACAATGGTAGAGGTGGGGCTAAGCTCATGCTTAAGAATTATCATAACGCGCTTGCTGACTGTGACGAGGCGATCCGACTGAAACCTGATTATGTCGAGACTTACAATACTCGTGCTCTGGTAAAACAGGATCTTGAAAGGTATCAAGATGCCCTTGCTGACTGTGACGAGGCGATCCGACTGAAACCTGATTTTACTCGAGCTTACAATACCCGCGGAACTGTAAAGTTACTCCTCAAGAACTATCAAGATGCGATTGCAGATTTTGACGAAGCAATCCGATTAGAACCGAACGATGCACAATTCTACAATAATCGCGGGATTACAAACGGAGATTCTGGCAACTATGAGGCTGCACTTGAGGATTTTAATAAGGCAATTGAGTTGAAACCAGATGATGCTGGTGCCTATAATAGCCGGGGGATTGCAAACAGGAAGTCTGGCAATCACGAGGCTGCACTTGAGGACTTTGACGAAGCAATCCGATTAGAACCGAACGATGCACAATTCTACAATAATCGCG
>JAPPII010000040.1:0-7546 GCA_028820845.1 Candidatus Poribacteria bacterium | reverse complement strand
GGGGATTGCAAACAGGAAGTCTGGCAATCACGAGGCTGCACTTGAGGACTTTGACAAGGCAATTGAATTAAAACCAGACTATGCCGGGGCCTATAATAACCGGGGAAACATAAATCGAGATATGGGCAACTACGAAGCCTCCATCGCTAACTTTGACAAGGCAATTGAATTAAAACCAGATTATCCTGGAGCCTATAATAACCGAGGAAGGACAAATGCGGATTTTGGCAATCATGAGGCCGCCATCGCTGATTACGATAAGTCTATTGAATTGTCCCCGGATTATGCAACTGCCTATAACAATCGTGGGAACACAAATCGAGGTATGGGCAACTACGAAGCTTTTATCGCTGACTTTAATAAAGCGATTGAGTTGAAACCAGATGATGCCGGGGCCTATAACAATCGGGGAAATACAAATGGAGATATGGGCAACTACAAGGAGGCCATTGCCGACTATAATAAAGCGATTGAATTGGATCAAAATTATATTGGGGCCTATAGGAATCGAGGAGATCTACAGCTCAGTTTTGAGCAATATGAGGCAGCTATTGCTACTTATACTGAGATAATTCGTTTAGAGCCAGATGATGCCTCCGCTTACAATAACCGGGGCCTTGCGAAGTATTTACTTAACAAACCTGATGAATCCCTTATCGATTTTGATGAAGCTATCCGCCTAAACCCAGATTGTGCCGCTGCCCAAAAAAATCGTGGCACTGCAAATGTGGCACTTGGCAAATATGAGGAGGCTATTGCCGATTATGGTAAGGTGATTGAATTAGATCCGAATGATACTGGAGCCTACAAAAATCGTTGTGTCGCAAATGTGGCACTTGGCAAATATGAGGAGGCTATTGCTGACTATGATAAGGTGATTGAATTACGTCCGAATGATGCCGGAGCCTATGGCAATCGTGGTAACGCGAAGGCATATCTTGGCAACTACGAAGCCGCCATTTCTGATTATGATAAGGTGATTGAATTAGATCCGAATGATTCCGGGGCCTATAACAACCGCGGAATTATGAAGAAGCAACTTGAACGATATGAGGAAGCTATCGCTGACTTTGATGAAGCAATTCGTGTAAATCCAGATGCTGTTGTCTTTTATCAAAACCGGGCGGAAGCAAAGCTCGTATTGGAAAATTTTGAAGCTGCCATTGAGGATTATGACCAAGCAATTCAGTTAAATCCGGATTACGCGGATGCTTACAAAAGACGAGCATTCGCAAAAATTATGTCTGGACAAAGCGAGTCTGCCATTGCGGATTATGATGAGTTAATTCGCCTTTATCCGAATTCAGCGGCTGCCTACACTAACCGAGGGAATGTTAAAATGGAAGTTCATGGACTTGAAAGTGCTATTGCGGATTATGACACGGCACTGCATCTTGACCCGAATTACATTACAGCTTACAAAAACCGGGCAACAGCGAAACTATTCAACAACCAGTTTGATGAAGCACTTCTTGATCTTGATGAAATTATCCGGATCGAACCTGATTCTGCAAGGACTTTCGTATCTCGGGGAGACATGAAAGCTTTCCGACTTCGGATTCACGAAGCGAGAGCGGATTACCAAACTGCGTTGGAATTGGCAGAACAGCAAAATAATACTGCGCTCAAAACCGACATAGAAAAAAAACTTCAGCAATTTGACAATTTAACATCGCAAACCGATGAAAGATAATAAACAGAGGTAGGAGCAAATAATGTCAACATTCAGATTTGGGAAAAATAATCTTTTACTCACAGACATCGTGCCGAGTATGCCGCAATTGTTGGATAACGCTAAACCGGTACAAACGCGCACATCCAAACCTGCTGTCCCTTCGCCGTATCCCGAAACTGCCTACCAGTGGTTAGCCGAGGTATTAGATGGATTAATCGACTTCGGACAACGGCACGGGCATTACGGGGCCATCAAGTTGACTGAAGCCGAGTATCAGTGGCTGGACGATGTATTAGAAAAGTTAATCTATTCCGTTGGCGCGAATGAAAATCACCCGTTAGACCCGCTGATGGACTTTATTATTCGGATCATTGCCAATTATGAAGATGCCTATGTTCCAAAACTGACTGAACGGTTTCCAGAGTTGGCAGAGGAAGCACCTATTTCAAAAACAAGCGAAAACAATAACCCACCACCTTACGCCTCAGAATTGAGCGATAGCGAACTTGCTGCGCACGCCTTTTTCGCGATCGGTTGTCTCCTCTGGGAAGGAAGCAAGGCAGAAAAAGCACTCTCTGCTTACGACACAGCAATTCGGTTGCAACCAGATTATGCGGAAGTTTACAACAACCGAGGCAATGTTAAAAATAGACTGGGGCATCCTGATGATGCCGTTGCCGATTATGATACTGCAATTCGTCTCAATCCAAATTTTGCCGAAGCATACTACAACCGAGCAGTTCAGAAAGTCCTATGTGAAGAATTTGATGCCGCTATTATAGACTTTACCGAGGCGATTCGCCTAAATTCTGATTATGCCGAAGCGTACGCTTATCGTGGTGTAGCAAAGGCTGAATTGGGAAATATAGACAAAGCAAGATCG
Source organism: Candidatus Poribacteria bacterium (assembly GCA_028820845.1). Lineage (NCBI taxonomy): Bacteria > Candidatus Poribacteria > Candidatus Poribacteria bacterium. The sequence goes on along the minus strand of JAPPII010000040.1, from coordinate 4,988 downwards.
GATCTCCAGACTGCTTTGGTACTATCAGAACAGCAAAGAAACGCTGATTTCAAAGTCCTCATCGAAAAGTGGTTACAACGACTTGAGCAGTCAGACTCAAAACAGAAAAGTGCCAAGCAACCACGCCGTGGTGGGCAGTGGAAGGGCAAAGTGAAGATAGCTAATGACTTTGACGAACTTCCTGAATCTTTTATGTCGGTCTTTCGCAGGGAGGATGAATGAACTTACCGCGGTAGTTTGCCGTCCTACCTCGCAACCCCTAATTCACGGTTGAATGCTTATAATGTTTCCATCCTTGAACCTAATAATCAATTCCAATTTTTGGCGCAGGTATTGAAGTTGTAATACCATTTCTGATTGAAATTGTAGCATAAACTTTAGTTTGTGCAGGCTTGTCGCATTATGCTTTAGCGTGGGCATGAAAGGGCCCGTTAATGCAATATAAACTTTTAGAAATGGTATAAGATAAATTATTTTTGACAGTTCGGGGCCTATATGGTATACTATTTAGGCAATAACCTGACCTAAACAATCAAGGAGCAGGCCTCTTCTGTAAATACCTAATGCGCATCACCGGACGAAATGTACTAAACAAATTTGCCCAAAAACACCCGAATGATAGATCTGCCCTTAACCGCTGGTACCACCTGATGCGTCAAGGAAACTTCAACTCATTTGTCGATTTGCGTAAGATTTTTCCGCACGCAGATCAGGTGAAAATCCGTAAACGCAAATTCAACCAGCCACCTCAAAATGAAATATGGACAGTGTTTAACATTGGTGGTAATAATGTCCGCCTTATCGCTTCTATACAATATGCCACAAATGAACAGAGAGTCACAATTGATAAGGTTCTAACACATGCAGAATACAATAAAGGGCGATGGAAGGAGTAAACGATGTTGACAGGTATACAAACTTGGTCTAAAGTGGTCCTACCACCTGGAACTTTGGAAATACCGAGTATGTCCCAATTGTTGGACAACGCTAAACTGTTACAGACGCGAACCTCACAACCTCCGGTACTTCCGTCCTATCCGGAAAACGACTATCATTGGCTGGTGGGTGTGTTAGATAAACTGATTGAGTTTATGCGTCGTGACGAAAATCAGGGTGTACCCACATTGATTGAAAACGATTATGACTGGGCGCATGCGTTGCTTGTAGAGTTAGTGGGTGCGGTAGGCGAAAGTGAGACGCATCCTTTGCACCCCTTAATGGCATTTGTTCGTCAACTCATTGATAATTATGAGGATAAATACGTTCCAGAACTCACAGAACTGTTTCCAGAGTTAGCAGAGGAAGCACCTATAGAAACAACTCATGAAAGCAAGCAGCCTGCTTCAAACATTCCTAAACTGAGTGACATTGAACTCGCTGCGCATGCTTTTTTTTCAATGGGCTATCTCCTTTATCAAGGGAACCGGAAAGAAAAAGCACTTTCTGCTTACAACATGACGATTACGTTGAAGCCCGATTCTTGGGAAGCCTTTTATAATCGGGGAATTATGCGGCACAATCTTGGACAATCCGCGGAGGCAATGACCGACTTTAACCAAGTAATAGAATTGAATCACAATTTCGCCAGTGCCTATCACAATCGAGGAATTCTGAAATCTGAATTGAAAGACTACGAAAGCGCAATTGCTGATTTTGATAAAGCAATTGCGTTGGGTCTTAATTCCTCTCAAGCTTACTGCCTTCGAGCCTCAGCGAATGCCCTCTTGGGTGAATATGATGCCGCAGTATCGGACTATGATAAGGTAATTGAGTTAAAGCCAGACTTCGTCGAAGAAGCATATAATATTCGCGGTATTTTACGGAGTGAATTAGGTCAGCACGATGAAGCTCTCGCTGATTACACCGAAGCAATTCGCATAAAACCTGACTATGCAGAAGCTTATGCTTATAGGGGTATACTGGAAGCTCACTTAGGCAGGATTAATAAAGCAAGATTAGATTTTCAAAAAGCGTTGGAACTAGGAGAAAAACAAGGAAATTACAACCTCAAAGTCTTTGTCGAGGAACAGCTTCAAGAACTTAACAATTAGGATAGTTTTAGAGTTGCTATAGACATTTCGCCCCGCTGGAGCTAAAGAGGGGCACAACTCGTGAGAAACACATTAAAAATGGTGCTTCCGTGAAACTATATTTTACAAATAGTTATAGAGCTTACGGGCTGTAGCACAAACTATTAGTTTGTGTATGAAAACCCTTCCCAATCCTGCAAATCTTCAAATCCCGCAAATCCTGATTCTGACAGATAGCCCATAACCAATTTTTAACTTGACATCCGTTAGTAAAAATAGTATAATATATCATAAGATTTTCCAATAGAGGCGAATATTGTATCAATCTCCAAAACGCTGACGCAAAAACCGACACAACATTTTCAGCGGACCACAGAAGTTTCTTACTGACTGCTGAGAGCGGAGCGCAGCAGAACGCCCTGACCGCTGACCGCTAACTCAAAAATGTTACACTTTTCGGACTTATTATTTTTTTCACAACAGAAATTTAAACATCAACAAACCCTTATGGCCACTATGTTCTCTAACGTTACACACCCAACACAAAATGTTACACCAGTGTAACATTTTTAGCGGAAATTACGAAGAAATATATCTTTAAGTTAAAACTATATTCACGTACGTCACTTTCATAGTAACCCCTCAAAACCCCTAAAAGGAGAAAGCCCTATAAACCCACGCCACCATTGGCATTACAACACTAATACTGAGAAACGAAAAATGCGGATTCATAGTAACAGCAAAAAAACAACCTTTTCATAGTAACCCGACAAACCCACGTCACACCTGACTTCATGAGGGTTTTAAAAGCACAATTTTCAGAACGTTACTATGAATACTATGAATACTATGAATACTATGAATACTATGAATACTATGAATATAGGGCAGATGAGTTTTTTATATCCGAGCGGAGAATAGGAAGAAAAATAAATCCCCATTTTTGTCCAGACGTGATATACTAAGGAAAACTCTCGATTCACAAGGTAAAATCGCTTATGAATTTTCCGACGCTGTCAGAGTCAAAACGTCTGGAGATGCTTCAACCGCCAACCGGAAAAGTGCGGATGGTACTTGACACTGACACCTATAACGAAATAGACGATCAGTTTGCAGTCGTCCACGCGCTGCTCTCACCCGAACACCTCGACTTTGAGGCAATCTACGCCGTCCCCTTCCACAACAACCGCTCCGATAACGCTGAAGATGGTATGGAGAAAAGTTATGACGAAATTCTTCGGCTTCTGGATTTCCTGAATGTGCCTGCCGAAGGACTCGCTTATCGCGGTGCCAGAGCGTTTCTCTCAGACAGAGAAACACCTGTACCGAGCGACGCTGCGACGGATATGATTGAACGGGCAATGGCGAGTGGAGACGATCCGCTCTATGTTGTCGCTGTGGGTGCGATAACCAATGTCGCCTCTGCTATCCTAATAGAACCGGAAATTATCAAACGAATTGTCGTTATCTGGCTTGGTGGGAATCCGTTGTACTGGCCCCACACCCGCGAGTTCAACCTCATGCAAGACCTTATAAGTGCGCAAGTGGTTTTGGACTGCGGTGTGCCGTTCGTTTGGCTGCCAGCACGCGGGGTCGTCTCACATCTGCACACAACGGTTGCTGAGATGGAACGCTATGTGCAGGGTAAAGGCAAAGTCGGAGATTACCTCGTGGAAATCTTCAAAGATTACTCCAGCGATCACTTCGCTTGGTCAAAGGTAATCTGGGATATATCTGCGACAGCATACCTTGTCAATCCATCGTGGGTGCCGACAGAGATTGTCCACAGTCCAATCTTGACGGAAGCAGTGACATGGAGTTTTGATAACAGTCGTCATCTCATGCGTGTTGCGTCGAGTGTGAACCGGGACGCGATCTTCAGGGATCTGTTTGAGAAATTGCAACACCACACTGCCTAAAGATATGATGACATTGAACACACCGAAAAAGATCCCAGCGGGAACATCCTTTGAATTCGGTGAACACCGTTTCCATTTCGGTGCGGAGATCGTCGAATTAGTAGATTCCAGCTCACTTCTCAATGATCCCAATGCGTTACACAGAAAGATGCGTGAGGATGGATACCTCTTTATTCGAGGGTTCCATCCGCGAAAGGATGCGGAAAGAGCGGCATATTGGACCTTGCAAGCCATTGCACAAAACGGTGGGTTAAAGCCGGATACTCCGGTTGAAGAAGGTATTATCGGCGAGGCGAACCAGACATTTAGCTTCTTTCGACAAACTGAGGTGGCGCATGCTAAACCGATTCTTGATGTTGTAGATAGCGAGCGAACGATGCGGTTCTACGAAGAATTTCTCGGTGGTACCGTCATTACGTTTGACAAACGTTGGCTGCGCTGCATGGCGAAGGGTGGACACAACCATTTCCACTACGACAGTGTTTACGTCGGGCGCGGCACGCAGAACCGATACACGATGTGGAGCGCATTGACGGACATTGGTTTGGAAAATGGACCCCTCGTTATCTGTCTCGGTTCCCATCGGCACAATCGGTTAAAGTCCACCTATGGCGCGACCGATATGGACCGCGATTTGACAGAAGCCGTGTTCAGCACCGATCCCCGTGAGATGGTTGAAAAACTCGGGTTCACGTTGGCAACAGCGCATTTCGAGCCGGGGGATGTTATTATCTTTGGGCTTTACATGATGCACAGCAGTGCCCCGAATCGCTCTGACCGCTATCGTATCAGCATTGATACGCGATACCAACTCGCTTGTGAAGAGAAAGATGACCGCTTCTTTTTCCGTGAAGACGGCAGTTGGCTCGGTAATTTTTACAACAAAGGTGCAAGTTATAGACCAATAGGGGAACTCCGTCGGGAGTGGGAATTGGAATAATGCCATTACAAGGAGGATTCGCATGGTTTACAAGCAGTGGAGACTTGTGGCTTTAATCGCCATTTTGATTTTTTACGCAATTGGAAACAGTGTAGCAGC